>JAHAZA010000044.1 GCA_018385415.1 Treponema sp.
TGAGTTCTATGGTCTTGGAAAAACAAATTACATGCTTTTCGAATCGAAAGAAGATAAACATCCTGGAGGTAGAATAGAATGTCAGACCTTTTAATCGGCACCAGCGGATATGATTACCCGGAATGGAAGGGTGTATTTTAATAATCATCCTAATGGTAGTGGGGCGAAGAATGGGCTGAAACTTAAAGAGATGGTTGCAGAGGACTTTCTTTAATCTCCAGAAAAGGCTCTTCAGGTTCTTCCAGCCACTGAATTATCTGGTCTTTGACAGCTTCAATTTTTTGTCTGGAGTTTTTACCGCGGATTGCACATTCCCAGACAAAGCAGACACGCCAGCATTGGTCCTGATAAAACCTTAAGTTTTCGCCATCACGTTCTTTGTTGCGTACGAATTTCTTTTTCCAGAAATCCTGATTTGATTTTGGGAATACAAAATAGCGGCAGCCTTCGTGAGCGTGCCAGAAGCAGCCGTTTATAAAAACAACTGCATAGTACCTCGGGAAGATAAGGTCAGGTTTTCCCGGATAGCGCTTATCACAAATTCTATAGCGGAATCCTGCTTTCCAAAGAGCAGAACGAATCTGTTTTTCCGGCTTAGTATCTTTAGAACGGATATGAGACATATTCTTATGGCGGTTTTCCGTACAGTTTTCAAAAAAATCTTGTAAAAACATGATATTTTTTACCTTAAATCCTGTATGTTATGCTATAATGGATAGAAAGGTTTAATATGGATGTAGATTATAGAAAACTTTGGAAGCTGCTTATTGATAAGGGAATTAAAAACAAAACAGAACTTATTGCCATGGCAGGTATTTCAACCAATATTTTAGCAAAACTTGGAAAGGGCGAATTTATTTCTATGGATAGTATGCAAAAGATTTGCAAAGCCCTTAATTGTGATGTTGGCGACATTTGTGTTGTTAATGAAGTTAAACCGGAGAACTAGGAAAAATGGAACTTATAGATAACATAAATAAGACTCTTGCATTAGACTTAAAGGAGACCATTAAAACAGGTAGCAAAATCTCTATCGCAGCAAGTTGTTTCTCTATTTATGCTTATCAGGAACTTAAGGAGCAGCTGGAAGGAATTGATCAACTGCAGTTTATTTTTACATCCCCGACATTTACAACTGAAAAAGCAAAAAAAGAAAAGCGTGAATTCTATATTCCAAAGTTAAACCGTGAACGCAGCCTTTATGGAACTGAGTTTGAAGTAAAACTTCGTAATGAACTTTCTCAGAAAGCTATTGCTAAAGAATGTGCTGAATGGATTAAGCAGAAAGTTGTTTTTAAGTCTAATCAGACTAATCAGATTATGTCTGGATTTGTGAATGTTGATGATACCAGCTATATGCCTATTCAGGGATTTACGACTGTTGATTTGGGATGTGAAAAAGGAAACAATGCTTACAACATTGTAAATAAAATTGAAGCCCCTTTAAGTAATGCTTATCTTCAACTTTTTGACCAGCTATGGAATGATAAGGAAAAGCTGCAAGAAGTAACTGATGTTGTTATTGAAAATATAACTGCTGCATATAACGAAAACGCTCCTGAGTTTCTGTACTTTGTTACTCTTTATAATATTTTCAATGAATTCCTTGAAGACATAAACGAGGATGTTTTACCTAATGAAGCAACGGGATTTAAGAATACTAAAATCTGGAACAAGCTTTATAACTTTCAGAGAGATGCTGTTCTTGCAATTATCAACAAACTTGAAAAGTTTAATGGTTGTATTCTTGCTGATAGCGTTGGTCTTGGTAAAACTTTTACGGCTCTTGCTGTTATAAAATATTATGAGTGCCGTAATAAAAACTGTCTGGTGCTTTGTCCTAAAAAGCTTACTAATAACTGGAATACTTACAAGGATAACTACATAAACAACCCGATTGCAGAAGACCGCATGAATTATACTGTTCTTTATCATACTGACTTAAGCAGAACTTACGGTAATTCTAACGGTATTGATTTGGCTCGTATTCGTTGGGATAACTACGATTTAGTTGTAATTGATGAATCTCATAACTTTCGTAATGGCGGTAAGCTTGAACTTGATGATGAGGAAGACGAAAAGTTCAACCGATATGCTGTTCTTATGCGTAATGTTATTCGTAAAGGTGTTAGAACAAAAGTTCTTATGCTTTCTGCTACTCCTGTAAATAACCGCTTTAATGACCTTAAGAATCAACTGGCTCTTGCTTATGAAGGAAATGAAAATAACATCAACGATAAATTAAACATTACAAAGCCTTTGTCTGATGTTTTTAGAAATGCTCAGAAAGCATTTAATAAATGGAGCGAATATCCGGAAAAAGAAAGAACAACAGAAAATCTTTTGCAGATGCTTGATTTTGACTTCTTTGAAATTCTGGACAGCGTAACAATTGCCCGTTCAAGAAAACATATTCAAAAGTATTATGATACTTCTGCAATTGGAACTTTCCCTAAACGAAATAAACCAGAATCTGTTTCAACACCTTTAACTGATTTACCAAATGCGGTAACTTACAATGAAATCTTTGACCATTTAATGAAGCTGTATCTTTCTGTTTATACGCCTTCTTTGTATATTTTGCCAAGCAAGCTTTCTAAATATACGGATATGTTTGATGACGAAATTGCGGTTGGTATTACTCAGATTGGTCGTGAACAGGGAATTAAAAGAATTACAGCCATCAGCTTGATGAAACGAATGGAAAGTTCTATTTATTCTTTCCGTCTCACTCTTGAGCGCATTAATGAACAGATTACAGAAACTATTCACACAATTGAACAGTATAAAACTTCTAAGGCAGCTGGCAAAATTGATGTTACTGATATTACAGAATCAATAGATGACTTAGACACAGAAGATATGAACGATGATATTTTCTCTATCGGTAAGAAAGTAAGAATTGATCTTGCTGATATGGATTACTTATCGTGGCAGCGTTCACTTGAACATGATAAAGAGATTTTTGATCTTTTGGATTCTCTTGTTCTTGATATTACTCCTGAACATGATTTGAAATTACAGGAATTAATCAGAAAAATAAAATATAAAATTGAACATCCAATTAATGAAGGAAACAAAAAAGTTATTGTCTTTTCTGCATTCTCTGATACAGCGGAATATCTTTATCAGAATATCTCTGGCGTACTCAAAAATGAATACAACGTAAATACTGCACTTATTACAGGAAACATTGACGGTAAGACTACTATAGAAAAACTGCCAAGAGATTTGAATACTGTTCTTACTTGTTTCTCTCCAATTTCAAAAGACAGAGATATTTTATTTGAAAAGAATCCTGGCGATATTGATGTACTTATTGCAACAGACTGTATTTCCGAAGGTCAGAACTTGCAGGACTGTGATTACCTTATAAACTATGATATTCACTGGAACCCTGTTCGTATTATACAGCGCTTTGGACGAATTGACCGTATTGGTAGTAAGAACGCAGTTATTCAGCTTGTAAACTTCTGGCCTGATATTTCGCTTGATGAATATATTAACCTGAAAGCTCGTGTAGAAACACGAATGAAGATTGTTGATATGACAGCAACTGGTGATGATAATATTATTGATCCAGAGCAGCAGAAAGACATGGAATACAGAAAAGCCCAGCTGCAGCGTTTGAAAGATGAAGTTGTAGATATGGAAGATATGACTTCTGGAATTTCAATCATGGACCTGGGCTTAAATGAATTCAGACTGGACTTGCTGCAATATATAAAAGATGGGCATTCAGTTGAGCATACACCATTTGGTCTTCATGCTGTTGTGCAAAAAACAGATGAACTACCGGAAGGAATTATTTTTGTATTAAAGAATCGTTCAAATTCTGTAAATATAAAGAACCAGAACAGACTCCATCCTTTCTATATGATTTATATTAGAAATGATGGCGGAATAGAAATAAATCATCTGGATGCAAAAAAGCTTTTGGATACTGTAAGATTGCTTTGTAGAGGAAAATCAGAACCTATAAAGAATCTGTGTGATGCATTTAATAAAGAAACAAAGAACGGCTGCAATATGAAAGACTGTTCCCGCTTACTCAGTGAAGCAATTGAATCTATTATTGAGAATAAAGAAGTAAGTGATATCGATTCTTTCTTGAGTGGTAATACAGTGGACTTCAAGCATACACAAATTAAAGGTCTGGATGATTTTGAATTAATCTGTTTCTTTGTTGTAAAGGGAGAATAGAATGTTTAATCTCCCGGAAGTTACAGAACTAAGAAAGGCTTTACCGAAAGCCCAGATTTACAGAAAGTTTGAACTTACAAATGCTCAAGTTGCAAAGTTTGATGCTGACATAAGTCGCATTGATATTGTAAACGAAGTAAGTTCAAGAACTATTCCTGCAATTCAGGAAGGACAGAAAGTAAAAAGCTTTTATCTTTTGAGCGTTACTCTTAAGACAAAAGACTATGAGCCAAAGAATATTGAACGAATTGCAAAACTGATTCCACAGAATCTTATTTTTGCATTACAGTTTGAAGAAGAGATTCAGCTGGCAGTGTTTTGTGAAAAGCTATTCACTACAAAATGGATGCCGGAAACAAAAGCTTCAATTGAACTTTCTGGTTTGAACTTTGATGACGTTTGGGAAAATATCATCAAAAAAATAGAAGGTGGCGAATGGAATAACGACCTTACTCTTGAAGAAAATATAGAGATTAAGGAAAAGCAGGAAAAACTGCAAAAAGAAATTGAACGGCTTGAAAAACTTGCACGTAAGGAAGTTCAACCTAAAAAGAAGTTTGAACTTGTGAACCAAAAAAGAAAACTGGAAGAGGAATTAAGAAAGTTGTAGGAGGATTTAAGTTGAATATTATAAAAGTGCGGGAAGATAAAAGCCCTATTGAATTTGAAATAGATTCAGAACAAAAAGGTTTATTTAAACTAAAAGAAGATGGAACTACATATATTAATGATAAAGGAAACTTTTCAGAGCTGGAATTACGTTCTCGTGTAGAACCATGGCTCTCTTCTCTTTTCCAGTCAGAACACCTTTCTATATTATTAGGTAGTGGACTTAGTTCGGCTATACAGTATGAAGCGACTGAAAGTTCTGATAACGGAATGTCTGCATTAGATTTTACTGAAACAAAATACAAAGATAAGATTAAAGAATTTGCTTCTAAAAGTGCAGAGAAATCTGGACGTGGAAAACCGAATATTGAAGATTTTATTAGAGTTGCAAATGAATTATTGCGTGGTTTAGAAATATCTGAATCTGATAAGGATGAAGAAGAAGTTCTAAGAAATGAACTCAATAAAATTATTGAGAATTTTACAAGAAATATTTCAACGATTGAAAATACCATTGCAACAGCTGAATTAGACAAAAGAGAAAAAGCATTTCAACTCCTTGTTTCATTCCTAATGAGTTTCGCTAGTAGAACTGGTACAAGAGACAGACTTCACATTTTTACAACCAACTATGATAGGCTTATTGAAGAAGGAGCTGATATTGCAGGTCTTCATTTGATTGATAGATTTGTTGGTAGCTTAAATCCAATCTTTAGATCTTCTCGTCTTGATATTGATATGCATTATAATCCGCCAGGAATTAGAGGTGAACCAAGATATCTTGAAGGCGTTGCAAAATACACAAAACTGCATGGTTCAATAGACTGGGTTGAAACTGATTCTCATAATATAAGAAAAATCGGTATGCCATTTGGAGCAAAAACTTTAGCTCCATTCTTAGAAGCTGCAAATGTACCAGAAAACTATCAAAAAGTTTTGATTTATCCAAATTCTTCAAAAGATAGAGAAACTGCAGAATATCCTTATGTTGAATTGTTCAGAGATTTTGCTGCTGCACTTTGTCGTCCTAACTCAACACTAGTACTTTATGGTTATAGTTTTGGAGATGATCATATCAATAGAATTATTGCTGATATGTTAACTATTCCTTCAACACATTTAGTAATAATTGCTTACAATGATGAAGGTAATCGTGCTATAAACTTCTATAATAATTGTGGGCATATAGACCAGATTTCATTATTTATTGGTGAAGATATAGCAAATATAAAAGCATTAACAAGTTTATACCTTCCTAAGTCTGCTATTGATAAGACTTCTATTAAGATGGCTGAATTAATAAAAGCGCGTATTACAACAAAAGATGATACACCAGAGGAGAAAAAATAAAAAATGATGTCTCCAATTGAGAACTCGGAAAGTTTACGAGTTGGTACAATAGATTTTATTTCTCCTGATGAAATTAAAGTTCTTCTTGATATAGAAGTTCCGAATGATATTGCTTTAAATACTGGAGTTCCTCGTTCATTCCCTAGAATAAATGGATATGTATTGTTTTCTTGTGAAAATGGTTATTTAGTCGGACAAATTAACTGGATTACAATTGAGCGTTCACAATATCCAAAAAGACGAGGAATCCAAGATTTTGGAATTATCGATTTACCATTTCCTTTGAGAATTATAAGTATTAATCCGCTTGGAGTTTTGCGTTATTCAAAACAATCAACTACTGGAAAAATTGAATATGAGTTTTCAAGAGGAATAGATATTTTCCCTACAGTTGGAGACCCTGCATACCTACCAACAGAAGAACAATTAAAAGCTATTATTGAAAATGGCGAAAACCGACGTGTACAAATAGGAACAAGCCCATTGTGTGGAAATGCCGTTGTTTCTGTTGATCCAGATAAATTGTTTGGAAGACATGTTGCTGTTCTTGGAAATACAGGAAGTGGAAAGTCTTGTTCTGTTGCAGGATTAATAAGATGGTCAATCGAAGCGACTGAGAAAAAATCAAACTCTCGTTTTATTATACTTGATCCTAATGGAGAATACTCTGAATGTTTTTCAGATTTTAATAATGTGAATCGTTTTGCAGTTGAACCTGATACTGATAAAAAAATAAAACAATTAAAAGTACCATTATGGTTATGGAATACAGACGAATGGATTGCTTTTACGCAGGCAGGTGGAAAAGCTCAAAAGCCAACTCTTATTCAAGCATTAAGAAGTGTAAGAGATGATATTCAATTAACTGAATCGAAATTAAAAAGATTTTTGAAAATCATTACTTCTATACTTAAAATTGAATTAAAATCACAAAATCCATATGCAGGAGCAGGAAAAACAAAAGGATTTACAGAAAGACTTATAATATATAAAAATGACTTGAATACATTGGTTGATGATGATTCTCCCGAAAAGGAAATTTCAGATGATTTAATTGAAAAACTCGATGCATTTATAAACAATCCTGCTAATGGAAATACAACCTGGCCTGCTTATTCATTTGAAGCAATGAATGAATTATATAATAGTTTTTTAGAAGCTTATAAAACTAGCGGTGGAACAGAGAATGATTTCTTACCAATAGATGAGAATAGACCTTTGCCATTTTCTGGTGAAAGTTTTCTTGCAAGTATTGAAGCAAATGCAGAGTTAATGGGTACAAGTGAATACGTTGAAACCATGCGTATGCGAGTTCAAACATTGCTTTCAGACAAACACCTAAAACCTGTAATTAGTTATGAACCTGACTACACATTAGAGCAATGGCTTGAAGACTATATTTGTCCTAAAACAGAAGACTCTTCAGCAATTACAATTATAGATTTATCTTTACTACCTAGCGAAATGACTCATATTATTGCTTCTGTAATTGCAAGAATGACTCTAGAATCTTTACAGCGTTACAGAAAAGTTAATAATGGAAAAACTCTTCCAACAACAATTGTTATGGAAGAAGCACATACGTTTATAAAAAGATATAATGATGATACTGAAACTTATTCTGCTTCTTCAACTTGTGCTAAGATTTTTGAAAAAATTGCACGTGAAGGAAGAAAATTTGGTTTAGGTTTAGTTTTATCTTCACAAAGACCAAGTGAACTTTCCCCAACTGTACTTTCACAGTGTAATACATTCTTATTACATAGAATCTCAAATGACAGAGATCAGGAATTAGTTCACAGACTTGTACCAGATAACTTAAGAGGATTGTTAAGAGATTTACCTTCTTTACCTTCAAGAAATGCTATTCTTTTAGGCTGGGCAACTGAGCTTCCTATACTGGTACAAATGAAACATTTACCAGAAGATAAAAGACCGAAATCAAATGATCCAGAATACTGGAAATACTGGACTGAAAATAAAGAAACAGTTGACTGGCAATCAATAGCTGATGACTGGCAAGATAAAGAAATTGCAGCAATAAGTGAAAACACAGAGAATACAGATGAACATAATAATTGAGAATAAAATTACAGAAGCAAGAAAGTTTTTCGAAGATGATTCATACTTACTAGATTTTTATAACAGTGCGATAGAATGTTATGAAAAATCAGATTCTCCTCTTAAAATAAACAACTTTGCTTGCAATATTAGAGAACTACTTAGAGAAAAAATGGCATTAGTTGCTCCTGACAATATTGTTGCAGACTGTTCATGGTGTAAGGGACAAAAATATCTAGATACTGAAAACAAACCTACTCGAAGAGCACGAATAAGATATTGTCTATTGTCTAATATGCCAGATTCTACTGTTGAAGAGATTTTTAAAGAAAAAATTGAGGAAATTGAAAATGAATACACTAGTCAAATAAAACAATTAAGTGTTTATACTCATGTAACAAAAGAAGTATTTTATAAATCTCAGAATGAATGTGACTTAAGATTTTCTGAAATCCTAAATCTTCTTTCAGATATTATAGGTTTAATAAAAACCGCACAGAAAATGACAACAACAGAAATTGAAAATTTTCTTTATGATGATATTTCCGACCATATATATAATGATTGTATTGACCCTGAACTAGATTTACTTTCAAATCATACTTATGTAGAAGATATTTCAGACTTAAATTTCTCAATAGATAATATTGATAAGGATTACATTTTTATTGAAGGAACAGCAACTTTAGATACATGTTTACAATATGGGAGTTATTCTGAAATGCATAGAGGAGATGGAGCTTCTTTTGACATGAGTTTTGATATGGATTTTTCTGTTAAAATCAATATTACTGATTTTGACGATAAAGAGTATAAATACGAAACTGTAAATACTGATAAATTCTATGGAATTGAAGATGGAGAATAAAACTATGGACCACTTAAAAATGCACTCAATGAACAAAATAGACGAAAACATAAGCAAAATCGCCCAGCTTTTCCCTAACTGCGTAACCGAAGCTAAAGGTGAAAACGGCGAGATTACCCACAAGATAGATTTTGACATGCTCAAACAGGAACTTTCCAGCGTGCTTGTGGAAGGGCGGGAAGAACGCTATCAGTTTACCTGGCCGGACAAAAAACAGGCGATTCTTACTGCAAATGCTCCTATAAATAGAACTCTCCGTCCAAGACGAGAAGAAAGCGTGAACTTTGACGAAACAGAAAACCTTTACATTGAAGGCGACAATCTTGAAGTGCTTAAACTTTTGCAGGAAACATATCTTGGCAAAATCAAGATGATTTACATTGACCCGCCGTATAATACGGGAAATGATTTTGTGTACAATGATGAGTTTTCAGTTTCCAGTTCAGACTTTTCAGAAAGGAGCGGGAACTTTGATGAAGAAGGAAACCTCCTTGTAGACAACTACACCCGCAACACCGAAAGCAACGGTCGCTTTCATACTGACTGGCTGAACATGATGTACCCGCGATTAAAATTGGCAAGAGATTTGCTGAGCGATGATGGGGTGATTTTTATTAGTATTGATGATAATGAAATAGAAAACCTGTCAAAAATTTGTAATGAAATATACGGTGAGAATAATTTTATTGGCAGAATGACTTTGTTAAGCAATCCAAGAGGTTCTCAAAATAGTAAAAATTTATCTTATGTACATGAGTCAATTTTGATGTATTCAAAGAGTTATGATGAACTTGATATTGGTGGTATAAAAAAATCAGAAGAAAGTTTAAGTGAATTTTCAGAAAAAGATGAAAATGGAAAATTATATCGATTATTAGGATTACGAAAACGTGGTGGTGCATGGAGAAAAGAAGACCGACCAAACATGTTTTATTCAATATATGTAAATCCTAAGAATGGAAAATGTTCATTAAATAAAGATTCAGATTTTTGTGTAGAAGTTATTCCTAAAAGACCTACTGGAGAGTTAAGCCGTTGGACATGGGGAAAAGAAAAATTTTCAGAAGAGAAAGATAAACTTATTGGTAAGCCTATAAATCGTTCTGGAGAAGAAGATGCTTGGGATATTTTTAGAAAAGACTATAAAGATAACCCAGATGGAGAAGAAAAAACCACAAAACTAAAAACTATGTGGATTGAAAAAGAAACAAATTATCAAAATGCAAAGAATGAAATTAAGGCTTTGTTTGGAAATTCTGAAATATTTGATTTTCCAAAACCAACATATATTGTATCTCGACTTTCAACAATTATCACAGAAGAACAAGATATCATCCTTGATTTCTTCTCAGGCAGTGCCACAACTGCCCACGCTGTAATGCAGCTTAATGCAGAAGATGGCGGAAATCGCAAATTCATCATGGTACAACTTCCAGAACTCTGCGATGAAAAATCAGAAGCATTCAAGGCTGGATATAAAAACATCTGTGAAATCGGAAAAGAACGCATTCGCCGTGCTGGAAAACAACTATTAAAAACAACTATACAAACGGGGGGAAGTATGGAAGACTCGCTGTTTGAAAATAGCCTGACAACTTCAGCAGAAACGCCGTTAGGCGTTTCCAATCCGTGTGACAATAAAAAACTCGACATAGGCTTCCGCGTCCTCAAATGCGACACATCAAATATGGAAGATGTGTACTACACTCCAGACCACTTTGACAAAAATGATTTGTTCAAGAGTAATATTAAAACAGACCGAACACCAGAAGATTTACTTTTCCAAGTCATGCTTGATTTAGGAATTATGCTTTCAAGCAAAATCCAGACAAAGCAGATTGACGGAAAAACCGTTTACTGTGTAGAAGGCAACTACCTAATGGCTTGCTTTGATGATTCTGTAGATGAAAAAACAATCACAAAAATTGCAAAAGAAAAGCCTTATTACTTTGTAATGCGTGACCCAGCAAACTCAAAAGATGGTGACAGCCTTATCACTAACTTTGAGCAGATTTTTACAACTTATAGTCCTGAAACAGTACGTAAAATACTGTAAAACAGGTTTATTTTTATATCGAAGAATGAGATAATATCGATATGAAACTAAACTTCGAAAGGTAGCGACATGGACGAGAAAATAATGGAGACTGCAAAACAGAACGGAAATCTCATAACTACGGCACAAGTTCGTACCATCGGACTGTCTAATACCATGCTGTCAAAATATGTGGACTCTGGCTC
>JAHAZA010000045.1 GCA_018385415.1 Treponema sp.
GAAGCTGCTCCAAATGTTCCGGCACTTTTTCTATAGCATTGTAGCTTATATGATTAACCGCAATCTGGACTTTTATCAAAAGTTTTTCAGATTACGGTTAATTTAGAAAACTCGAATTTCAGGCTAAATAGTTAAATCCGTGCCGCTACGCAGCACTAGTTAAAAGCCCGAACACTACAAACATAATTGAAATTGATGTCCTTGGAGTTGCTGCCCATACTGCCATTGTAGAAAAACAGTACCCGGGCGCGATCATAGTTGGAAGGGTACTGACAACAAGACCAGTAATTGTAGTTGTCAAATGTGCTTCCGCCTGCTTTTGAAAGGCTTTCATCTACTGCAGTTTTGTTCTGATAGATTGTGTACAGTTCTGCCACTGTTGGTAAATACCAGCCTGTTGCAAGGTCTCCTGTAAGACCGTTGTTTTTAGCATAAGTTAAGCTATAGTTCCATGCAGGGTAATTTTCAGGATTGCTCGCTGCATCAGAACAGGCTTCTTTTAGTATTTCCCAGCCGTCACTTCCGTCCATGTAGCCGCTTGTTTCATCTCCCACCAAAGCAGATATTTTTGTTTCGAAACCTGTGGCACTTTCTGTGCACCATGCAAGACCGCTTTTTTTATGAACAATTCCTACGCCAAGGGCAGTTTTTGTTGAGGTATCAGCACGTACGATTACTGCGGCAACTGTACCACTTTCTGGAGTCTTATCTTTAGACAGAATTGTTCCGTTTTTTAAGACAAAGTCGCCAACACTGTATTTTGGAGTGTATATTGTATAACTAACACTTGCAACAGCACTGTTATTCATGCCATCCTTAACTGCAATTGCCTTAACTGTTACGGCTTCTGTAATGCTGATTGCAGCTGTGTATTCTGTATTTGCCGCTGTTGGTTCACTTCCGTCTGTTGTGTAGTAAATCTTTGCATCTCCTGTTGCACAACTGATTGTTACACTTGTTCCGCTGTTAACTGCACCTGATTCAACGCTGAATTCTGGGGTTGCTACTGTTTGCTTAACAGGATAATCAATACCATTAGAACAACTGAACATTCCCAATGCAAGAACTGCCGCAACCGCAACTCCTGCGACTTTTTTCAAAATACTTTTCATCGTATTCTCCCTTAAAATAATTTTTATGCTTTGTCACCTCAATGGCAGTGGGGAAAAAGATTTCTCTATTACCCTTCGCTTCAGTCGAAATGACAAGTTTAAAACAAAAAAAGCACAGTTTCCTGCCGACAAAGCAGAAACCTGTGCCTTTTAAAATTTTCAACTATTGTATATTTGTTATCTGTATATTCTTCGCCTAGAGAACTGAGAACTGAGAACTGAGAACTGAGAACTGAGAACTGAGAACTGAGAACTGAGAAACGCTACTGTTTTCCGATTTTTGTGTCAATAACATATTCCAGTATTATAATTCAAATTTCGTGTAAATACAATTAATTTGCTCTTTAAAAGGCAAAAAGGCAAAAGCCAGATTTATGAGATTTCTTCTCAATAATTTGGCTTTTTTTTCAGGCCTTAAAAATTGGAGACCTTTTTCAGTGGAATGGCTAAACGCTGACCATTTTTTTACTTTCCAACATCAAGAAGAATGTCACTGTTAATTCCGTTTTGATTTAATTTAACGGTTACAAGATTTCCTGTTTTGACTGCCGTAATATTCTGCTGTGAACAGAACTTATAGAGAATAGAAGCTGGAAAAGCTGCACTCTGTGAAAGTGAAATTTCTACGTTGAAAATCTGGTGACCATTTTCTGTTCCATTCGATTTAAAGAACATATAGAAGGTTTCTGACAATGTCTGATTGTTATAAAGCATTTTGCAGTCACCTGTTAAAAGGAACGAACCGTCGTTTTCTGGATTACTAAAATAAACTGCATTACATGCTTTTAACAAATCATAATTATTTATCACAAATCGTCTTATTGCAGGCGGTTCATCTGTAGGTCGTGATTTTGAAGCAGCCTCAACTGAAAGATTTTTCTGTGCTGCTTTAATTTCATTCAATTCTGTTAAAATCTGAGTAAGAACAACATCCTGAGGATTCTTGCTTCCAGTAAAGGCTGTGGTATTAGTTCCCATCAAACCTGACAGACTTGAAAAAGCTCCCTGCTTTGCTAACGCTGAAAGATCTGCGGCTGTCAAATCGTTAAGGGTTGCTGGAAGAACAGGATTTGCTTTTGCTGTAGCGGTCTGGTTTTCTTTTTCAGTTGTGGTTGTAGTGGTAGCTGTCTGATTCTGTGTCTGTGATTTTGTTGACTGTGGCTTCTGACCTTGTGTGTGATATCCAGGCATTGTTGGCTGTGAAGAAATTGAAGGCATCTGTGGCATTTGAATATTTGTCACAGGTGCTACAGGGGCAACCGGCGCTACTGGAGCTGTCGGTGCTTTGACTCCACCACTCTGAGAAAAACAATTAAACGAAATTAAGGCAAAAGCTGCGGCTGCAACAAAATTCCTCTTACAACTGTGCAAGGGATTCCTCCACGAATTCAAGTCTCTGCTGAAGTTGTGCAATAGTTTTAGAAAGACGATTTTTTTCTTTTTCAAGCTTTGTTTTCTGATCAACAGGTGCCTGAGCCTTTTGCTTCATCAGTGAACGAACAGTAACAGGACTTTCGCCTGCCATAATCTGTTCCTGGGCTTCAGCACGTTGTTCCGGCTTTTTGATTGCAGAAAGCATCTTCATATTATCAAAACCAATAGCTGGATTTACATCCTGAACTCTACCGACGCGTGTAATATCACGTGCAGAATTTCGAGGCAAACACAAAATGCGGTCAATGTAATCTTCATAACGGATATTTGCTTTCTGACACAAGGCATGAGCCTTTGCCAAAAGCTTTCCAAATTCCTGCATGATTCTACCATTTGCTTCGATATAATTTTTCTGAATGTTTTCTGTAAGTTCCTTTAATTCAGGGAACGAATCAATGTCGATTGAGTAATATTTTTTTTCTTCTGCAATTTTTAAAAGGGAATGAAACTTTGCCCAAAATGCTTCGTTATGTACTTTTGCATTGTACATATAAGAACTTCCGTTTAACGCAATCTGTTTTTCGGCAATAAGGTGATGTGTGTATTCATGAATTGAAGTGTAAACAAGTTCCGAATCAGTTTTAAAATTTTTATTGTGAAGAATGATTTCGTGTGTATCAGGTTTGTAAAGACCGTTAACACGGCAGCTTTCTTTTCCACTCTGAGTTACAGTAAAGTCTAAGTCTGTTGATGCAATGTCGAGAAGCATCTCTTTGATTTTTTCGTTATCCATGGGGGGTATTCTAGCACAAATGGGGGGGGTATTACTATTGATTGGGAAGTAATTATTTGGTGAGTTTAATTTGAAATAAATTTGAAATTCAGATGCGATTTTTAAATATATGCTATAATTATTATGACTGGCTTTTGTCAGAATGTTTTAAAGTCAAAGGAGAAATTTATGAAAAAAATTTTATTAGCTGTTTTATTAAGCTTAGCCGTTGCAAGTGGTTTTGCTGCCGGGTCAAAAACCTATAGTTCATTCGGGTTCCATTTTTCGACTCCGTTTATGTTTGAATTTGGCAGTGCCAACGGAGAAAAAAATACTGGCATTACTAACTCTGTTGCATTTGGAATTAATGCAACTAACTTATATAGCGAAAAAATAGGTATATATGCAGCTTTAGATATTATGCTTCCACTTTCTATTACTAATTACCAGACTTCTAATGGTCAAACCACGTCGACTACTATTACAAGAGATAATTACAGAGCTCTGTGGGGTATGTCTTGTTTAATGGGACCTGCAATTGTTGTTTCAAAATCTGAGAAAAATATGTTTTTAATTTCTCCTGGCGTTCACTTTAATATGCTTTGTGCAGAGGCTGCTGCTCCGTTGACATCATATACATTAGGCGTTGGAGCTAACTTCCAGTACAATCTCTTTTTCGGTTCAAACGGATATTTTAATTTTGGTGGAGATCTGGCATTTGATTTTCTGGGATGGGCATCTTTATCGGGAAAAAATTATTCTGTAAACTCTGTAACCGTTACAGTTGTGCCTAGAATCGGAGTAGGTTTCAGATATCGGTAATTAATTCAAAAATCCAAGTTTCGAAAGAATAATACTTGCACTTACAGTTGCTGCAGTTTCGGTACGCATTACACGGCTTCCCATGGAACAGATTTTAAAACCTTTTTCTCTGAGAAGCTCCCTCTCTTTGTCTGTCCAGCCACGTTCACTGCCGATTGCAGCAACGACTTTCTGATTTTCAGAAAGTTTTTCTACGCCCCTCATCAAAGCTTCAAGACTGCCTTTAGGGCGAATGTTATCAAGTGTAATTTTTATATCATTTTCAGAAATAGATTCAAGGCATTCCTTAAGTGAGGAATGAAGGAAAAGCTCTGGAACATGAGTCGAGGCCGCCTGAACTGTTCCGTCTAAAAGCATCTGGTAAGCAGCGCCTCGTTCCACCAAAGTTGACTGCATGTAAGATTTTTCACCAAGTTCTGTGCCCGTAAGGTGAACTTCGCAAGCCCCCAAAGCTGCTACATCACGCAAAAGGCGTTTAAGTTGAATAGGACGTGGAAACCCGATTATCATAATCAAAGGGAACAAAGGTTTACCGTCAGATTCCCCTTTAAATGAAAATTCATACTGAACATCATTTTTACCTGTCTTTGGATTTGGAACTTCAACTGCCTTTGTAATTGTCGCAGTTCCTGCCTGACCGCCGATAATACCTGCAGAAAAAGTATCACCCTCGTTTTTGTGAAGCACACGGTTAAGGTGAATTGCCCGTTCATCCCGGGCATCAAGAGGCTTGTTGATTTCTTCATTTGTAAAAAGACAGATATTCATAAGAATATTATACAGAAGCCTGCATTTTTGTGGTATAGTTAAAATATGAATTCAATGAAATCTTTACTCAATAAAAACTCTACTCCTGCACAGACAGTAATTTCCACAGTCTGCAAAATCACAAAAGGAGAAAAAATCCTAATCGTTGCAAATCCTGAAACAAATCTTATTGCCCAGGACATTTATACAGAAGCGCTGGCTGCCGGAGCTCATCCAACCCTCATCTTTCAGCCGGCAAAAAAATCAATGGATAGCGCAGAACCAGCAGTTATCGGCGCGCTTAAATCCGAACCCGATGTATTTTTCTCAATCTCTCATGTAAAACTGGGAAAAGATCCAGAAGCAGCTGCAAATCCATACAAGACAGAGGACGGTCGAACCTTCGACCACATTTTTGACTATCTTTTAGACGGCAAAAAAACAATGCGTGCCGTATGGACACCAGGCCTTACAAAAGACATGTTTGACCGCACTGTGAACATCGACTACGCATTGCTTGCTGACCGCTGTGCCAAATTAGGTAAAAAATATGACAATGCTGTTTCAGTACATGTAACTGCCCCTGGCGGAACTGACATCACTGTTCCAGTTGAAGGTCGTAAAGGCCTTTTTGATGATGGAGATTTTTCTAAGCCGGGCTCAGGCGGAAATATTCCTGCCGGTGAAGTATTCATCAGCCCGATTGTAGGTGACCCAAAAGTTGAAGGTTCAGGTTGTAATGGTACTATTGTCTTTGATGGTTCAATGACATTTGGTGACGGAGATTCAATCATCAAGACACCAATTGAGGTTACTGTAAAAAATGGATTTGTTCAGACAGTAAAGGGCGCCGAAGAAGCAGCTCGACTTCTTAAAACAATTGAAGATGCAGAAGCAAAAGCTGTTAAGATGGAAAAGGAAGGTAAGCTTCCAGCCGGTCAGGGAGAAATCTACAAGCGCAATGCAAGAAACATTGGCGAACTTGGAATCGGATTAAACCCTGCTGCAACAATTACCGGCAACATGCTTGAAGACGAAAAAGCCTTCAAAACCTGCCATTTTGCCATCGGCCAGAATTATGACGGAGACGCCCCAAGCTTAATTCACCTTGATGGCGTTGTAAGAAATCCTACTATTGTAATTACTTACAAGGATGGATCTGCATTCACCGCTTTGGAAAACGGTGAACTTAAAATCCAGAATTCCATTATTAAAAAAGCAATTGATGCTATAAAGTCTTAATCATGTCGCTTTCTTCTTTGATCTGATTGCGAGTCATCATTTCAGAGTGTTTAAGCATACTTGCAGGAAGCCCGTAAACTTTTTCAAGATCAGCATCGGTCATAACTTCTTCTGGAGTTCCAAGATCGATGTCATGGTTTGGATGGAAAAGCATTACGGTTTCTGCATATTTTCTTGTAAGATCAAGTTCGTGCATTGAAATATAAATTGTAGTTCCTGTTACTTTGCAGAACTCACGAAGGTATTTCAATGCATAATTTTTCTGATAGTCTTCACAGGCAAAAAGTGGTTCATCCATAAACACAGATTTGGAACCATAAATCATTGAGAATGCAATCAGTACACGCTGCATCTGACCTTTACTCAAAGCATTCAATTTTTTTTCACCAAGGGAATCAAGCTCAAACACTTTAATGATCTCAGCAAGCAGATCACTGTTTGAATCTTGAACACCTTTTGCTGATCCTTTCAACATTCCGTTTTCATAAACATAATTGAGAAGATCAGAAACTTTGTCGTCTGTATCAAATTCCATATTCTGATAAAGGAATGAAGCAAGTTCATTCTTTTCTTCATCAGACAAGGTAGAAGTTTCTTTTCCAAAGAGCCAGATCTTTCCCTCTGAAGGCAAAAGGCGGCCGCTGGCTAACAGCATGAATGTAGATTTACCACTGCCGTTTGGACCAACCAGGCTAACAAAACCGCCAGGTAGTTCAGCACCAAAATGATCAAAAATTACTGGAGGCTGAATCTGATTTCCGTTTTCGTCAAGATCACCTTCAACAGCAGGATAAGAAAAATGTACGTCGTTAAATGTAATGATACTCATGCTTTTATTTTAACAGAAAACAGTATTATGGGGTAGACGGAATTTTCAAGGTTCAGGGAATTTTTACAATTTCCTAAATCTTTCTTAAGAACTTAAAACTGTTTTTTTCTAAAAGAATATTGCGTAATTTGAAAGCTTCTATTTTTTCGCCGCTTATCATATCCTGGTAAACTTCTGAATCATTCTTTGGCTTTGCATCAATCAACGCTTCTTTATCGTCACAGTTGCAGATTACAACCACTCGTTCAGAACCTTCTTTACCATCACAGCTTTCAAAACCGTTATTTAATTCTTTTCCATCACTGCATTTTTTACCATCAATGGCGCCCACATAATTCCTTGAAAAAACAAACTGTCTGTTTGCCACCATCTCTTCTCTGTAATCACCTTTTTGAAGTGCCACAGAATTTTTTCTGATTTCTGCAAGTTTCGAAATACCTTCAGCAATAAAACCAGAATCAAATCCAGGCCAGGCAAATTCCTCAAGATCTGCAAACGGTGGAACAGCGGGACGAAGCTCATAATCATCCCACTGACCACGCTTTCCGCGGTAAGCATATTCACTTCCATAATACACCGACGGAATCCCTGGCACTGCAAACATCAATGCGTAAATCAGAAGAAGCTTTTCTTTGGGATTTTTGATTGTGGAAGCGATGCGGTTAACATCATGATTGTCTAGAAAATTATAAAGTGGCGCATATTTGTAAATTCCTTTCTGCTGACCAAACTCACGATTTAAGTTGTAGGAAAGCTCAAAGAAATTGAAATTGTCCACCGATGAATAAATTGCTTTGTACAGCTGATAATTTGTAACTGAATCAATGCGGTTAGAACTGCACCACTGATTGTAATCACCGTGAACCACTTCGCCCATTAACCAGAAATCATTTTTTTTACTACGACAGAAAGAACCCAGGGCTTCAAGAAATTCCTTGTCCATAACATCGGCAGCATCAAGACGAAGACCGTCAATCGAAAATTCCTCAATCCAAAAATTTACTGCACCAAAAATGTGATTACGGACAGCAGTATTTTTAAGATTCAATTTTACAAGATCCTTGCAGCCTGCCCAGCCTTCATAATCAAAAGAGTCACCGTAATTGCTCTGTTGACTAAAATTAAGATTTAAATACCAGTCTTTATATTGAGAATTCTGACCATTTCGCTGAATGTCCTTAAAAGCAAAAAAATCACGGCCCGTATGGTTGAATACTGCATCAAGGACAATTACAAAACCTTTTCTATGAGCCTCATGGCAAAAAGCCTTGAACTTTTCATTATTACCCAGACGGCGGTCAACATAATAGTAATCGATAGTATCATAACCATGACGGGTTGATTCAAAAATAGGGCCGATATAAAGAGCATTAAAACCAAGTGAACGGATGCGATCTAAATCGCCTGTTAGTATTTCAAAAAAATTTCCGGCTGGCCGTGAATAGTCATTTGACTTTGGACAGTTTCCTGCACCCAGCGGATAAATATGATAGAAGATTTTTTCTGTAAATATTTCTTTCTGGTAAAAACCCATTTTTCCCCTTTTTTCATATGAAAAATTAATGCAAAGTAAACTTAACTTTAATTTGCAAGACCGTAAACTATGCTATGAATTATATGATAAACTAACTTGTCATTAAATTCCAGCTTATTTCTAATTACCATTGATGCAGTAGCCACCACTGTATTATGTTCCAGTAAGCCCTGCTTGTTTTTTTTCCACAAGTATGTCCTTCTATCTATTTGGAGGATTTTTTTCTTTTTTTTTCGATTTTCTATAACGAACGATATAAACAATGTCAATTGAATTTACCACTTTGCATTGCTATAATTTAGAAATATTTAATCTTATCCATGAGAATTTTTTATGTGGAATTTTATGTTTTTCGTTAACAGTGTACTTTTAGGAATTGGTCTTGCAATCGATGCATTCTCAGTATCAATGGCAAACGGACTTAGAGAACCAAATATGAAAGTTAGCCGAATGAATTTTATCGCCTTCATTTATGGGTTTTTCCAGTTTGCAATGCCAATGCTAGGCTGGATTTGTGTTCACACTGTTCTCGATTACTTTACCGCTTTTCAAAAGTTTATCCCGTGGATTGCATTGATTCTGCTTTTGTACATCGGCGGTAAAATGCTCATTGAAGGTATTAAAGGTGACGGTGATGATGATGGTGAAGGTTATGACAAACCTTTGACATTGAAGATTCTTTTGGTTCAGGGAATTGCAACGGCTATTGATGCGCTTTCTGTTGGTTTTACAATTGCTGAATATAACTGGGTAATGGCTCTTGTATGCTCATTTATTATTGCGGTTATGACTCACATTATTTGTATTGTGGGACTTGTTATCGGAAAAAAAGTCGGTACTAAACTTAGTAATAAAGCCGCTATTCTTGGTGGCGTAATTTTGATTCTTATTGGAATAGAAATCTGGGCTAAAGGATTTTTAATTCCAATAATTCAAAAAAGGTTAAGTTAAAAATTCCAATTATATCCCTTAAAAAAATTTTTTTGTACTATAATTCTTTTACAAACGTATAACAATGAGCCATGGGCCCAGAACCTTTCCCCAGATCAAGCATAGCACTTAAAGCTCCAGAAATATAATCCTTTGCAAGGGAAACGCTTTCTTCAAGATTAAAACCTTTTGCAAGATTAGAAGCGATTGCACTGGATAAAGTACAGCCTGTTCCATGAGTGTTTGGATTATGGATGCGCTTTCCTTTGAACCATTTATGCTTTCCGTTTTCGTAAAGAAGATCGTTTGCATCATTCAAACTGTGACCGCCTTTGCACAAAACTGCACAGCCATATTTGTCGCTGATGATTTTTGCGGCAGTAATCATATCGTCTGCAGATCTAATTTTCATTTCTGCTAAGATTTCGCTTTCGGGAATATTTGGGGTACACAATGTTGCAAGTGGAATAAGTTCATTTTTTAGGACTTCGATTGCGGAATCTTCGATCAACTTTGAACCGCTTGTTGCAACCATGACAGGATCTACAACAATATTTTTTACATTGTAAAAACGAAGGCGTTCTGCAATTACTATGATAAGCTCTGTCTGAGAAACCATTCCGATCTTTACGCTGTCCGGCATGATGTCCGAGATACAAGAGTCTATCTGCTGCTTAAGGAACTGTGGCTCAACCGCCATAATTCCCTGAACGCCTGTTGTGTTCTGTGCTGTAAGGGCTGTGATTGCACTCATGGCATACACGCCGTTTGCAGTCATAGTCTTGATGTCGGCCTGGATTCCAGCTCCGCCGCTTGAATCACTACCAGCAATTGTCATGGCTACATTCAATTTCATGATATTTCTCCAATATGACTGCTAAAAATAAAAGCGGCGGATGTAGGTTTTACCATATGTAATGGTTTACCAGCATCTGCCGTTTTTACTACCAGTTGCGGCCTTAAAAGTTTTCTGCAACCTTTGCTTTTAACTCAGATGCAGCCGCAGTAATATCTTCTTTACCAAAAATGGAACTTATTACCGACACACCGCAGATTCCGCTTCCTTTAAGTTCATGCATGTTATCAGCCGTAATTCCGCCGATTGCCACAACCGGAATAGTTACTGCGTCACAGATAGCCTTCAATGTTTCGTAAGGAACATAGTCCGCATCATCTTTCATGTTTGTACTAAACACTGCTCCCACGCCCAGATAATCCGCGCCCTGTTTTTCTGCCAGAACTGCCTGTTCTACCGTCTGTGCAGAAACACCAAGAATCTTATCCGGACCAACAAGGGCGCGCACATCAAGGGCATTCATATCGCTCTGCCCTACATGAACACCGTCAGCACCAATTTTTGCAGCTAGTTCCACATTGTCATTGATGACAAATGGAACGTTGTACTTTTTACACACTTTCTGAACATCAAGCGCCAGCTGTAAAAATTCCTCGTCAGTTGCATTTTTTTCTCTTAGCTGAACAAAAGTTGTTCCGCCTAAAATTGCTTTTTCTACAACCTGTGCAAGCGTTTCATCCTTGAGCCAGTAACGGTCAGTAACTGCATAAACTGCAAGAGCTTTGATTAATTCTGCTTTATTTAACTTCAACTTTTGCCTCAGCCTGCAATGCTGCATCATCAATGAGCATAAGGTTATCGATGATTGATTCCTTCAATGTTGAGTTACCCTGTGTTGGTTTAAGAGAAGCAACACCGCGGTCGCCGGCAATTCCCATACTAGCAATACATGCTGCAGCTGCTTCAAGCTTGTTGTCTTTATTTGCTGCAACAAAGGCTGCCATGAGACCAGAGATCATACATCCAGTTCCGCAGACTTTTTCCATCAACTCATGACCGTTTGCGATTACATAACATTTTTCGCCATCAGTGATAAGATCGAATTTTCCAGTTACTGCAATGATGCTGTTTACTTTTTTGGCAAAGGCTTTTACAAGTGCAATGTTTGCTGAAAGATTTTTGTCAGAGATTGCATCGTTTTCGTTAACGTCTACACCTTTGGTTGTGTTTGATTCCTGAGCCTGAGCTTCTGTTACACCAAAGCTTGTTGCAAGAATTTTGATTTCTGACATGTTGCCTTTGATTACATCAAAGTGAACTTTATTCATAAGTTCAACACATGTGTCAGTACGGAGTTTTGTTGCTCCGGCTCCAACTGGATCAAGAACTACAACAGTTCCATTTTTGTTAGCAATTTCTCCGGCAAGGAACATTGATTCAATTGTTCTTTTGTTCAAAGTTCCGATGTTAATGTTGATTGCACTGGCAATTGCAGCCATGTCTTTAACATCATCGATTTCGTCAGTCATGACTGGACTTGCACCGATTGCTAATTCTGCATTCGCAACATCATTTACTGTAACGTAATTTGTGATGTTGTGAACCAAAGGACACTGTGTTCGTAAATTTAAAATGATTTTGTCAAACATAATTTTTCTCCCTACGCTGGCATTATCCGAACAGGTTATATGGGTCAAGGATAACATCCTACTCTCAGCCGGCTTTGCACCAGCTCCCCAAAGTATATTTCTAGGAATCATTATAAAGGAATTTTTTAGAGACCGCAAGTATACCCATAATTCCTTTTTCATATGGTGAATTTTCGAAATTAATTGTAAAATAAATAATATTTATTTAAGCGTGGTTTTCTATGTTAAAAATTAATAAGCAATCATTCCTTTTTTATTTCTGCCGAATTTTCTCTGCCCTTGCCCTGGCAGCACTTTTCGTACTTCCTTTGGGAATGATGCAGATTACCCTGAATGATCCTAACGGCATTTCAACTTTACTCTTTCCATACACGGTTGCTTTTATTAAAGATGTGAATTTCTATGCGCCAGGTTTACAGCTTTTATTCTATTCAATTTATTTTTTACCGCTGACATTTGTTGTTCTTGTTATTTCAATTTTTGTTAAGAAGATTCCTCAGAAGCTGCTGTATTTTCTTGTTCTGATTTCTTTGACAATTTATCTCTTTTGCGGAATTTCGTGCATGATCATTTGTGCTAATACATCACAATGGTTTAAGTCACTTCCACTTATAATTTATATAACCTTTGGATTTGCAATTATTTCCCATTTAGCGCTAAGTATACTTGGCATTATAAACATTAGATTAAACAATCCGCAGTACGCAGAATACAAAGTTCTTCGCCAGGAAGAAATCGAAAAAAGCAAAAACAAAAAGAATAATGTCAAGAAAACTAGTCTTAAAACTAAATTAACGCTATTTATTATTGGCACAATTTCAATAATTCTGTTCTCCTTTATGGTATTGATTCTTCGCCGCTACCAAAATCTCATAACAGAAACCGTAACCGAAGCCGGCCGCACAACCGCAGAACAGACAGCTGCCATCTACGAAACTGCCGAAGGAAAATACGAAAAAATCCTGTACTTTTTTAACCAGCAGAAAAAATCAAACGAATATGCTGATACACCTTTTGAAAGAATCGACATCATCATCTCAAGTGTAAATGCACAGATTTTTATGGAAGAAATTACAGCCGACACAGAGCTTCCTCCATTTGATGTTTTTGCCTACACCACAGGAAAAGCCCTGGAAGTTCCTGCTGAAGAAAAAACTCTTTCTAATGAACAGGCTGCAGATTACATTAAACGCTATCAAACTGGCGCATATAGAAAAACTCCGATTTATAACAAAGCCAACGGAACTTGTAAATTCGTTTATCCTGTCACTCTTCCCAGAAAGAAGGGATCAAAATTAGTAGGATTTTCAATCGTAACATACCGTGAAGATGTTTTGATGAAACCTTATTTCCAGACAAAGGTAGCTGTTTTTGCGTTGTCTGCAGTGTTCTTCTATCTTGCAGTAATTCTTTCAATTTTCCTTTCTGACTATATTGCAAATCCGCTTCTTTTCCTGCGCTCCAATGTCCGCAAAACTTCAAAGTCACTTTCTGTAATGATGTCAGGAAAAGGAACTGTTACTTCAGACACAATTCAGTTCGAAGACACAATAAAGACCCGAGACGAAATCAAAGACCTTTCAACAGAAATCGGTGACATGGTTTCGCTGATCCGAGGAATGGTTCCTTACATTTCATTCTCTACATTAAAACACGCAGATGCCGAATCAAAACGCAGCATAAACCGCGAACTCTGCTTTCTCTTTACCGACATCCGTGGTTTTACCACTTTGTGTGAAGGCCGCGCTCCAAAAGAAATCGTGTCACTTCTAAATCATTATCTTGATATTGAAACAGAAATCATTCACAAAAATGGCGGCGACATTGATAAATTTGTAGGCGATGAAATGATGGCTTTCTTTGCAGGCCCTAGAAAAGAATATAATGCCTGCAAAGCCGCCATGGAGATTCGCGCAGCCATGAAAGAACAGCAGCAGCTTTCAAAAGAAAAAGGCAAAGAAGTTATCCAGATTGGTATCGGAATCAATACAGGTAATGTAGTCTTCGGTTCTGTAGGTTCTAAAACCCGTATGGACTTTACTTCAATCGGTGATACTGTAAATCTTGCAGCTCGCCTTGAAGGTGCTAACAAAGCATATGGTTCAAAATCAATTATTTCAGAAGCAGTGTATGACAAACTGAACAACACTTTTGTCTGCCGTGAGCTGGACTTTATTACCGTAAAAGGAAAATCAGAACCAGTGCGCATTTACGAAATTCTTCAACTCAAATCTAAATCAGCAGAAAAACTGGACGAAATAAAAACACTGTTTGAATTCGGCCTTCACTACTACCGTAACAAGCAATGGGATAAAAGTGAACAGTACTTTAATCAATGTTATACAAAATTCCACGATTTACCAAGCAAAGTATTCCTTGAAAGAATTCATCACTTTAAGCTTGTTCCACCACCTGCAAAATGGGATGGTGTATTTGAAATGAAAGTTAAATAGGAATTTTTATTTTACTGGAATTAAAGCAGTCAGGCTTTGTTAACTTGTTCATCGATTCAATAAAGTCCTGAAAACCTATCTTGTCATTTTACGATAAACTGTACGTTTAGGAACACCAGCATCTTCACCAAACTGTTCCTTCTTCCATGCAGCATATTCAGACCAGTTACCTTCAAAGAAGCGAACTTCTGAATTATTTTCAAATGCAAGAATGTGTGTACAAATACGGTCAAGGAACCAGCGGTCATGGCTTACAACCATTGCACAGCCGGCAAAGTCTTCGAGAGCTTCTTCAAGCGCACGCACTGTCTGAACGTCTAAGTCGTTTGTAGGTTCGTCAAAAAGAAGAACGTTTCCGCTTTCTTTAAGCATCATACCAAGGTTAAGACGGTTCTTTTCACCACCAGAGAGAACGCTTACTTTTTTGTTCTGGTCTGGACCTACAAAGTTGAACCATCCACAATATGCGTGAGCATTAACTTCACGAACACCGCCTTCAAGAGCATGACCCTTTTCATCAACAGCACCAAGCTTAACAAGGTCACCGCCCCCACCGAGAGTCTCATAAACAGTCTTGTTTTCATCAAGGCCAGAACGCATCTGATCAACGTAAACCAGTTTTACAGTCTGACCAACTTTGATTGTACCGGAATCAGGTTTTTCACCACCGTTCTGACCTGCAGCTTCTACAATCATCTTGAACAATGTTGTTTTACCTGCACCGTTTGGTCCGACAATACCAACAATGGCACCAGCCGGAATATGAGCATCAAGGTTTTCAAACAAAAGCTTATCGCCAAATGATTTTGAAACACCTTCAAAGTCGATTACCTGACCGCCCAAGCGAGGACCAGCAGGAATAGAAATCTGTGTATCTTTAAGCTGAACTTTTGAGCCCTGAGCCATAAGCTCGTTATACTTTGTAATATGTTCTTTGTGTTTAGCCTGACGACCTTTTGCACCCATGTGAATCCATTCCAACTCCCGCTGGATTTCTTTCTGGCGTTCTGACTCGTGTTTATTTTCAAGTGCCATGCGCTGATTTTTCTGTTCCAGCCATGATGAGTAGTTACCCTTGAATGGATAACCTTCACCGCGATCAAGTTCCAGAATCCAGCCTGCAACGTCATCAAGGAAGTAGCGGTCGTGAGTAATGGCGATTACTGTTCCTTCGTAATCGTGAAGGTGTTTTTCAAGCCATGCAACTGTTTCTGCATCAAGGTGGTTTGTAGGTTCGTCAAGAAGAAGAATGTCCGGTTTCTGAAGAAGGAGGCGACAGAGAGCCACACGACGGCGTTCACCTCCAGAGAGAACATCTACAACCTGTTCTGATGGTGGACAACGGAGAGCCTCCATTGCAAGTTCCAGATTTGAATCCAGGTTCCATGCATCAGCTGCATCAAGCTTTTCCTGAATTTCTGCCTGACGTGCACAGAGCTTATCAAAGTCAGCATCAGGGTCACCGAATGCTTCGTTTACTTTATCAAATTCAGCAAGCAAGTCTGTAATTGGTTTTACACCTTCTTTTACAACTTCCATTACTGTTTTACCAGGTTCCAGATAAGGTTCCTGTTCAAGATATCCGATTGTGTATCCAGGTGCTAAAGAAGTTTCACCTGTAAAGTCTGTATCGATTCCTGCAAGGATTTTAAAGAGACTTGATTTACCGGAACCGTTTGGTCCGATAACACCAATTTTTGCACCGTAATAATAAGAGATGCCAATGTTCTTGAGAACGACCTTTGTACCGTAAGCACGGCTTACATCGTTCATTGTGTAAATGATTTTTTTATCGTCGAATGTCTTTGCCATATATTTAATTTATAGCAAAAACTGATTATTTTCTATATAAATACCCGTTGATTCCTAAAAATCCATCCAACTAACACTGTATAAATTAGAAATTTGCGATAACGCTTTCCATAAAGCCAGCACTGATTGCAGCTGCCTGATCTTCGTTAAAACTGTAAACTGTTTCAACATTATCATCAGCCATATCAGACATACAACGCACAATAATAAAAGGAACTTTATTCAAAGTTGCAGTATGAGCAATCGCACAGCCTTCCATTTCAACACAAGCTGGATTGAAAGTTGTCTTAATAAAGTTTTTGCGTTCGCCACCAGAAATAAACTGGTCACCCGAAGCAACAAGTCCAGTAATAAGTTTGTGTGATTTTGAAACATCAGATTTTGAAAAAGCATCAACTGCTTTTTTAATCATTTCAGCATCAGCAGTAAATTCTGGATCAAGTCCTGGAACCTGGCCGATTTTATAACCAAAGGCTGTTGTATCAAAATCATGGTAAACAGTTTTTTCTGAAACAACAAAATCAAAAATTCCAAGCCCAGAAGCCATGCTGCCGGCGATACCTGTGTTGATAAGATGAGTGATTCCAAAATTAGAAATCAAAAGCTGAGTTCTCAAAGCTGCATTAACCTTTCCGATTCCGCACTGAACAATTACAACATCTTTTCCGAATAATTTTCCACTATAAAAGTCTGCACCACCAATATTCTTAACTTCTACGCCTTCCATTTTTTCGCGAAGAGATTTAACTTCTGCTTCCATTGCACCAATAATTCCGATTTTCATATTTAACCTCGATAAATTTGCTTTTTCCTATCATTTTTATACACTATTTTGTATATTTTTGATAGGGAATTTTCGATTAATAGCAAATTCCCTCCGTATAAAACCGTAATAAATGCGAAATACCGCAAAGAAACACAAAATAGTTGGAAAAATGTAAGAAAAATCGCACAAAAATCAAAAATTTTCACCAAAATCACTTGATATCATACATAATATGTTATATTCTACAGTCAGCAGCAGACAATTAAGTACTGAGAGAACAACTTTCCTTCCTCCTACTGTTGACTCCCAGGAACGGTTGATATGAATATTATCTCTTTCAACGCCCGCCATTTTAGTTAAGAATCCGGGCGTTTTTTTTGTCCATTTCCCTTTTTTAAATTTCTTATTATATTTAATTCATGAACAAACCAACAAATATTCCTGACTGGGATTTAGGCTCAATTTACCCGGACATCAATTCAGAAAAATACAAATCAGATCTTGCAAAGTTAACAGAGGGAATCAAAACCCTCAAAGCCTTAAACGACCAGGCAGAAAACCCTGACCAGAAAAACCACCTCAACATCCAGAACTGGATTGCAGATTTTTTCAAAGCCGATGATATCTTAGGCCCACTGGCAAATACCCTGGCCGCCTACTCATACTCAATCTATTCCGTAGACACAACAAGCAAATCACTCTTAGACAACCTCAATCAAGTGGAATCTCTCACTGACCAGTACGAAATTCAGCTTAACCGATTTTCTCACACAGTTGCAAAAAATCGCGGAATTCTTTCAGAGTTCTATGTAAATTTCCCTCAATACAAAAAATATGAATTTTCAATCAACGAAATGCTTGAAGACGACATTCACACTTTAAGTCCAGAGCTTGAAGGAATTATCGCAAAACTCCAGCAGACCGGCGGACGAGCCTGGGATCGACTCCACGAACAGCTCATCTCAAACCTCAAAGATCCCGAAACCGGAAAACTTTTCAACGAACTTCGAAACGATGCCTACTCACCAGATGCCCGGTTAAGAAAGGAATCATGGCAAAAGGAAATCGCACTTCTCAAACAGAACGAAATCGCCTTTGCGGCAAGTCTCAACAACTTAAAAGGTGAAACACTTTCACTTTTAGAGGAACGTTCCTGGAACTGTGCAATTGACCGGGCCCTTTCAAGTTCCCGCATGAAAAAAGAAACCCTGGATGCCCTCATCGCCGCAATCGAAGAAAGCCTCCCACAATGGCGAAAATACCTCAAAGCCAAAGCAGAATACTTGAAAAATCACAATGCCACCGCCAGCACAAACTGCGGTAAAGAAAAAGGTCTGGCATTCTACGACCTGTTCGCCCCACTTGATGGTAATACCACCAGTGATGGTAATACCAACACTGCTGGCCAGACCGAGACTGGTTGTAATACCAACACTTCTGACTCAACCAACAACCGCGCCGCCTCAGAGGAATCGTTACTATCAAAGAACTGGACATTCGACGAAGCCCGTGACTACATTATACGCGAATTTGCGTCTTTTTCTCCAAAAATGGGGGAATTCGCGCAAAATGCTTTCGACAGAAACTGGATTGACGCCCGTGTTCACCCCGGAAAAGTCGGCGGCGCTTACTGCCAGGACTTTTACGTTCAGAAGGAATCCCGTGTTCTTTCAAATTTTACAGGTGCCTTCAGCGACATCATTACCCTGGCACACGAGCTTGGTCATGCCTTCCACTTTTTCTGCATAAAAGACAAAGATTACCGAAACGCAAATTATCCAATGACACTGGCAGAAACAGCCAGCACTTTTGCCGAAACAATCCTCAAACAGGATATTCTTAAAACTGCCTCAAAAGAAGACCGGATCAAAATTCTTGAACTTGACCTTCAGGACACATGCCAGGTTCTGGTAGACATTCTGTGCCGTTTCTACTTTGAACGATCAGTTTTCGAGGAACGTCAGAACGGCGAACTCACTTCCGAAGACTTCTGCCGCCTGATGGCCCATGCACAGGAACGCTCTTACGGAGACGGATTAAGTGCCGAACGTCATGAATATATGTGGGCTGTCAAGTCTCATTATTATTCTGTTGACCTTGATTTCTACAACTTTCCATATGCTTTTGGACAGCTGTTTGCGGCAGGTCTCTATTCCCGCTACAAGAAAGAAGGAAAAGCTTTCGTCGACATTTACTGTAATCTTTTATCCGACACCGGTTCCATGAGCTGCGAAGATCTTTGCTTCAAAGCAGGATTTGATATTACGAAAAAAGATTTCTGGAAGTCAGGAATTGATTTTTACATCAACGAAATTGAACAGTTCTGTAAAGAAGCAGAATAAACAAAAGGTGTGTACTTATACGGGTCAGCATAAGTGCACACCTTTTATTTTACTTTCTATAACTTTTCTTAACCGCTGCCGGGTTTCCGGCTGCAAGTTTATTTTCCGGAACATCTTCCAGCACAACACTACCTGCACCGATTACACAGCCACTTCCGATTTTAGAACAGAGAATCGTAGACCGGCATCCAATCCATGTACCTTTGCCTACAGTTAAGTCATGATGAATACATTCCCCGGCTCTGTCATCTTTTGAACCGACCTGATGGGTAAGACAATTGAAAATTGTTTCAGGTCCAACCTGCACGTTTTCACAGATTGTCACGTTAACAAAACCGCCTGTGTAGATGTGAACATTCTGGCCAATCCAGGCGTTGTCTTTAATTTCAATTTTTCCAGGTCCGTAAATTCTGAATCCACTGTTGACCTTTGCGTTTTTCGAAATTTTAACATTCATCATTTTAAGAATAAAACGACGGTATCCAAAGCACGATGAAGGAAGCAAATCCAGCCATCTGTTTAATATGAATCTTTTGAAAGTAATGAACATTATTTCTATGCCTTCCGTTTTTTTCGAATGAACTCTGGTCTTGCTTCGTGGGGGTTGTACCAGTTGTTGAAAGTTTCTGCAATTTCTTTATCTTCAAGCAAAAGATATTCCTGCCATAATTCTTCTTTTATCAAAATGTAATCAAGTGAAACTTCACTGACCTGCTCTGCAATCTGTGGCCATGCAAATTTTTCTGAATTCATCAGAACCATTTTTACACGGCCTTCATCAGCACCGTAAGCTAGACGCCACACATCATTATCTTTGACTTCAAAATCACAGTTCCAGTTAAGACAGTCACGGAGATTCTTGTAATAAGTGTAAACGTGATTAAGTCCAAGATGTGCAATCAAAAGGGAATTATCCCCAAGTTCCACATCTTTAACAATCCGTTTATATTTTTCATAAGGCGGATCTCTTCTTGGTTCATACAAAGCCGGAGTCAAAAAGGTAATATACAAAACTGGTAAGCAAAGAAATGCGCAGATTCCATTTTGCAACTTAAAAGGAATTTTCGATTCTGCTAGACTCCATAAAAGATACACACTGACTGGAATTCCAACCACGACTGTGTTCTGAATCATTCTAAGCCCCATATCAGAATCCGGATTCCAGAACAGAAAGAACACAACCGGAATTGCAAGAGCCAGTAACCGGGCATGCTTTTTTGTAATGGCAAAGAAAATTCCTCCTGCCCAGGCAGTAACATAATACAACCAGATTTCAACAATACCAAAACGCGAAAGCTGGGATTCAAGCATTCTGTGATTACTCAAAGGAAGATTCCAAAGCTTAAACGAATTCAAAAACCGTGGAGAGTGAAGCTTTACAAACATAACTCCACCCACAGCACAAACTGCAAAAACCGACAAAGCAGTTACCAGCATCCACTTCTTTTCCCACAGAACTTTCAGTACATTTTTACTTTTGCTTAACAGAAAAATTCCCAGCACAAAAACTGAATACACAAAAGTAACTTTATGACTTAACCCAGAAAGGACAAAAAGCAGCACTGCACCAAAAGTATAAAATATTTTTTCAAACCGTTTTAAGGATTTATAATTCTCATTCAGAAAAATCAAAACCATCACAAAAAGCATGAGGAACATTAAACCAATCTGATTGTTGATATAATTTATTCCCATCAATGTAAAACTTGGCGAAGCAGCAGTCAGAAGAAAACCCAAAAATGCAAAAAATACATTTTTTGTTGCAGTCAGCAATAAAAGAAAAACTGCAAAGCAAGTCATTACAGAAGTACAGGCATCACAAAGCTTAACACCCTTTATCGGATCGCCACAGATTTTTGCAAACATTCCGCAAAGATAATAGCCGGTTTCAATGTCAGGATTTTCAAGTTTTCCGGTTTCTGCAAATGATTTTGCCTGAAGTGCGTAATAATAACCGTCCAGACCCGTAGGATGATTTGACTTTAAATACATCTGATAACGAACCTTAAAAGTCAACACAAGTAAAACAGCTAAAATAAGAATAGTTAATGTTTTATAAATTATTTTTTTCATTTATATTCCTGGGACTTTGAAGTCTGTGATGGTTTTACAGGTTCTTCGATAAAAGGCTGGTACATCATTAATGCGTGATTTTCTGTAATAAATTCTTCGGCTTCGTGATTTTCTGTTATCAGTTCCTCGCCAGTCTTGGATACATTCTGGTCAATGCGGGTTCGATAAATGGAATTATGGCGGACAAACACGCCTGCTGCTTCCTGAGTAAAACTGTGATCTTTTTCATATACTTTGTACTGTTCAACCTGAGGAAAAATTGTTTTCCAGGTTGCGTACAGTTTATTGTTTTCGATTTTCAACTCAAGGCGGTAAGTGTTCGAAGTTTCGTTTTTAATCATCAAGTCACGGTAATTATAGACACAGGTTGCGCCGCTTCCAAATGGTCGGGTACGGTTTGAGTCAGGAAAAACATCGTAGCTGTGACGGAATCTTTCGATAACCGTCAGGTTTGTGTGAAGGGTAATCCAGTAAATAAGATTTGATAAAGCGCAAAGTCCGCCCGCAGTTTTTGCAACAGGCTTTCCGTTTACAAGCATCATTCCCTTTTTATAACCCTTAACCTTTGTAGGACAACCAAGCAGCTTCCAGTAAGAAAAAACTTTTCCCGGCTCAAGAATAATTCCATCAATGTATTTTAATGCCACAAATAAATTGTCCACCTTTCCATCCTGCATGGCAGAATCATCCCTAGAAAGATTTCTGTAAAGGTCACTTGAATCAGAATATGCGGTAAACGAAAATTCCTTTTTAGCCCAATCGGAATTTACAAGACCGCCATTTTTTGAAGATGAGTTGATTCTATTTTTTGCCTGATACTTTTTCGAAGCTCGTAATGTTGCAAACTCAGAATTGTGGCGAATCCAGAAAAAATATCTTAAAGCTGAATAAAACAAAACGCCCAGCTTTATTCTTAAAGCCGAGCGTTTTTTCTGTGGAATATATTTATACATTATTCTGGAATAGAAACAATGATAAAATCTTCCGGAGCAAAAACTGTGTAACGAACTCCATTAAGAAAAACATTGTTTCCGTCAAGCTTTACAATAGTTGCAGTTTCTGTAATTACATAATCGATATATTCTGTTTTGATGATTTTATAATCTTTTAATTCAAAAGTAGGTTCGTCATACCAGAAATTTGGTTCAATAGCTATATATTTTGCATTGCCGGCAAGCTCTGGATGATCATAAAGATTTACAACATCTTTTGTTTTCGCATCTGCAAATCCCATGTATCCACCAGTCCATTTTTTTGTCTCTTCCAGCTGATTTACGGGATAAATATAACTTCTTTTCATGTAACTGAGTCTATCACCATCTTTAACCAGTTGATAAACCAGGTCCCCTTTTTCAGGCATTAAAATCAAATCACCTGTAGAAGCAGCACCTGTACGAGGCTTAAACAAAGCAAAGAAATCCTTTTTAAAATTCTTTGCATCTTTATTAAGAAGCATTTTTGAGTTTTCATTCTGAATTGCTTTTAATTCATCAACGCCTTTAAATGGAATTACTTTTCCTTTGCAAAGGAATCTGATGTCAGAAAGACATGTATCGTCAAAGTTTGTTCCTTTATAAACATCAAGAATCTTGATTGTCAGCGTCTGTGTTGTCTGAAGCTGTTCAAACTTAATTGACTGCCAGTCCTGAACATTGTCTGCAAGCTCGTAATCTTTCTGCTGAAAATGTTTTTTTGCAACCTGTGTAAGCTGAATTTTCTTTACACGATTATTCTGAAGATAAAGATTTTTATAATTGAATCCGTTAACAATCTGGATTTCGTCAAAGCTGAATGGAGATTCAAATTCAAAAGTGATTACCTGTCCAAGTCCTGGGCCGTTTTTTTCGGCTTCACACCAGGTTGTAGACATATCACCGTCAAGCATGTTGGCTGGAGAATAAAGATAGCGGCCTTCAAACTGAGCTTCTACAAGCTCACTTGTTGCCGAAGCTGAAACAATTCTAGCTTCCTTTGACTGTGCCTTGAACCAATTGGAATCACCTGCAGCAAATACTAAAGCTCCAGTTAAAACTGCAGCAGAAAATGAAATTACTTTTTTCATACTTTCCTCACTTTTCTTTCTATTAATTATCTGATTTATTGTTATTTTTTTCAATAGAATATTGTTTTTCCGAGAATTTTACTATTTTTTTTACTTTTGTAATATCGCTATATAAATTACTATTGTATTATATCAAAAGAAGATTTAGTTTATCTTCTAATTTCAAAAAGTTCACAAACAATCTTATTTTTATGAGGTTCTTTATGAACGCAAAATTCAAATCAATTCTCTCTGGAATCATTGCTGTTTCTGCTGCAGTGATTTTAACTCTCTCTTGTTCCGCACCAAATGCTAATAACAACTATGTTCCTTCTGTGCCAGGCATTGATACACTAGTTGATGGTCTATCAAGTGTTCAATTTACATCAGCCATGCAGTCAGGATGGAATCTTGGTAATACCTTTGATTCTGCTGAATACGGTAACAAAACGAACAAAGGTGTAAGTTACGAAACTGGCTGGGGAATGCCTGAAACCACAGAAAAAATGATCTACACTGTTGCTGCAAAAGGTTTCAAGACAATCCGCATTCCAATCAGCTGGCACAACCACATTACTGACGGTGATAACTACACAATCGATCCAGAATGGCTTGCCCGCGTAAAAGTTGTAGTTGACTGGGCGCGCAAAAACAAAATGTTTGTCATCATCAACATTCACCATGACAATCTTACTTCTGCACAGATGTCCACAACATACGGCTTCAGCGTAAACCCAGATTCTTCTTCTGAACAGGAAACATCAAAAAAATATATCAAAAGAATCTGGGAACAGGTTGCAGATTACTTCAAGGATTACGACAATCATGTTATTTTCGAATTACTCAACGAACCAAGAAACATGGATCTTGCAAATCCCTTCAACCCTAGTTCTTCTGAAGAATCTGCCTGTAACGGCGTAATTAAACAGTACGAACAGGTTGCTCTTGATGCAGTTCGTGCTTCAGGCGGAAACAATGCAAACCGTTTCGTAATGGTTCCATATTATGCAGCTTCACCTTGGAAAAACAGTAGCTGGAGTCTTCCTACAGACAGTGCAAGCGACAAGCTTTTGATTTCTACACATGCTTATGATCCATATACTTTCGCAATGTATGATGGTAGTACAGATAATACAGACTTCTCTGAATCAGTAGAAGGTGCCGAACTTAAAAACCTTTTCGATAGCCTTAACACTAAATGGGTTTCTAAAGGACGCGGTGTTGTAATGGGTGAAGGAAGCTGTTCTGACAAAGGAAATACTTCTGACCGCCTTGCATGGTTCAAGAGCTACATTGCAAAAGCAAAGGCTATCAACTGTCCATTAATCCTCTGGGACAACATGGCGACTATTTCAACAGGTGCAACTAATGCATCAGAACGCCATGGTTACTTTAACAGAAACAACTGCACATGGTATTTTGAGGAACTTGTTAATGCAATGATTACTACTGCCGGTGGTACTATTGATGGTAATATTCCTAATGGTGATGGCGGTGAAGGTGGCGGAAACAGCGGAGACACAAGCACTCCAGTAGATCTGACAAAAGCCGTTTCAGGATACGGAGCAGATATTTCAACTGCAAACAACATCCTTACTATCAAAACACCTGCTTCACCTGCTGCAGACTACGAAGGATACTCACAGGTTCAGATTCCATTTACAAAAGGCAGCGCAACAAAGATTGCAGTCACCTTCAAGAACAACGGTAAAATTACAATGAACTTCCAGGTTGCAGGATCAGATCCATGGGGAAGCAGAATATTAAGTGATGCCAATGCAAAATACTTCAATGCAAATTCAGATTATGTTACAGAAGAATTTGCAATTGAAAATAATGCCGCATTCTTTACAATCGGTTCTTCTGGAGTTACAGATTATGAAATCAATGTAAAGAGCATTGTATTAAAATAAAACATATTATTTTAATTGAAGTGTATCCCTGATACTGTATAATATCAGAGATACACTTTTTAATTTTTAAAGGAATTTCAAAAATGAAAACAATCACACTTGGCTCAACCGGAATCACAACTCCACAGAATGCATTCGGTACACTTCCAATTCAACGGGACGACTTCGAAACATCTTCAAAAATTCTTCGCCGTGCATACGAAGGTGGAATGACATTCTTTGACACAGCCCGTGCCTATTCCGACAGCGAAGAAAAAATGGGACTTGCATTAAGTGATGTTCGAAGCAAAATTCACATCGCTACAAAAACAATGGCAAAAACACCAGACGAAATCAAATCCCAGATTGAAACTTCACTCAAAAACTTAAAAACCGATTATGTTGATATCTACCAGTTCCACTGTGTTGACCAGTGCTATCGTCCAGGTGACGGAACCGGAATGTACGAAGTCATGGAAGATTTAAAGCGCCAGAGAATGATTCGTCACATTGGAATTACTGCCCACAAAATCGGAATTGCAGAAGAAGCCGTAAAGTCCGGACTTTATGAAACAATGCAGTTTCCGTTCAGTTATCTTTCAGGGCAGAGAGAAATTGATCTGGTTAATTTGTGTAAAGAACACAATGTTGGTTTTATCGCAATGAAAGGCCTTGCAGGCGGCTTGATTACAAACTCAAAGGCTGCCTACACATACATGACTCAGTTTGACAACGTAGTACCAATCTGGGGAATCCAGCACATGAGTGAACTTGAGCAATGGCTTTCGTTCATGGAAAATTCCCCAGCCTACGATGATCAGATGAAAGCCTTTGTAGAACAGGATAAAAAATCATTCGGCTACGATTTCTGTCGTGGCTGCGGTTATTGTATGCCTTGCCCTCAGGGAATCATAATCAACAACTGTGCAAGAATGTCACAGCTTATCAGAAGGAGTCCATCTGCCACATGGCTAAGCGATTACTGGCAGGATGCATTCAAGAAAATTCCAAACTGCACAGGTTGTGGTGCCTGCAAGAAAAAATGTCCTTATGGCCTTGATATTCCAAATCTTCTCAAAAAGAATTACGACGACTATCAGAATATTTTAAGCGGCAAAACTAAAGTTTAATTTTTTACTCATTAATGAAGTTAATGACAAGTAAAGTTAACATTAAAGTTAACCAATTAGCGAGAAACTCTTCCGGTACCATCAGAGTTTACGAGCTTAAGAACTTCCTTGACCGACACCTGGTTAAAGTCACCTTCAATTGTATGCTTCAAACAGCTTGCGGCGCTGGCAAATTCCACAACCGACTTTGTATCTTTAAAGTCTGGATCTTTCTCTGCTTGTTTGATCAATCCGTAAATCAAAGCACCTGCAAATGCATCTCCGGCACCAACGCGTTCAACAATCTGGATTGAATATTCCTTACTGAAAAATGCTTCTTTACCGTCATACAGAAGAGCCGACCATTTATTAAAATCGGCATTAATTGACTGGCGTAAAGTAATGGCAACTTTCTTAAAACCATATCTTTTAGAAAGCTCCTGTGCAGTTTTAATGAATGCGTTTTTATCGATGATTCCCGAATCCACATTTGTCTTCTGAGTTTTGATACCAAAGACATTCAGCGCATCTTCTTCATTTGCAACACACACATCAACGTATTTTGCAATCTCAGACATTGTTTTTTTAGCCTGTGCTTTTGTCCAGAGCTTTGAACGGTAATTCAAGTCACACGAAACTGTAACACCTTTTGCTTTTGCTGCCTTGCAGGCTTCAATTGCAAGTGCTGCTGTTTTCTTTGAAAGCGCCGGAGTTACACCAGTTACATGGAACCATTTTGCATCCTTGAAGATTTTGTTCCAGTCATAATCATTTGAGGAACTTTCAGCAAAGCTTGAATTTTTTCTGTCATAAATACAAAGACTTCCGCGCTGTGATGCACCTTTTTCGAGAAAGTAAATTCCAAGACGATCACCACCTCTTGCAATAAAATCTGTTTTAACACCAAAACGACGGATGCTGTTCAAAGCCGAGTCACCGATTTCATGTTCCGGAAGCTTTGTCACGAAGTAAGAATCCATTCCGTAGTTTGCAAGACTGACTGCAACATTGGCTTCTGCACCGCCAAATTCTGCATTGAAATTATTTACCTGAACAAATCTATGATGACCTTCAGGCATGAGACGAAGCATTAATTCTCCGAATGTTACGATCTTACTCATTCATTACTCCGTAAAGTTTTTACAAAATATATTCTTTGTTCGCTAAAGGAATTTTAATCAGCCAAGAATACTGTTCCGTTTTCAGTTCCTGCTGCAAGATTTTCAAGAACATTTTCATGAGAACCATTTGCCAGCAGAAGTGGAATTCCGTAGACTGTAGTTTTTTCTGCAGCCTGAATTTTTGTTTCAATTCCACCTGTACCGAATTCGTTTGCTGAACCGATTGTAATTGATTTTCTAAGTTCAGGAATTGATTCAACTGTTTCGATTAATTTTGCATCTGGATTTGTCTTTGGATTATCTGAATAGATTCCATCGATATCGCTGAACAATATCAAAAGATCGGCACTCCATAGAATTGCAGTCAATGCACTCAAGTTATCGTTATCACCAATTTTGATTTCATCAAATGATACTGAGTCATTTTCGTTGATGATAGGAATTACGCCCTGATCAACAAGGGTAAACAATGTATTTCTGATGTTAAGTGAACGGTGTTCGTTTTCAAAATCATCTTTTGTCAAAAGCAGCTGGCCGATATGAAGATCCTGTGCCTGGAATGCTTTGCGCCACTGATGCATAAGCTCTACCTGTCCGATTGAACAAAGTGCCTGTCGGTAATGAACATCCTTTTTTCGAGCCCATTCTTTTGTTGTAGAAACTCCGGCAACCTGAGCGCCTGATGATACGAGAATGATCTGCTTTCCTTTTCTGATTAAGTCAGCACACTGGCGGGCAATGCTTACCATAAAATCTGTATTCTGAGTTCCATCAGCTTTTGCCAATGTATTTGAACCAATTTTAATTACAATTTTTCTAGAAGCTTCAAGAACTTCTGCTATCTTTTTATTCATATATTTATAATACACAACATAAAGTTTTCTAGCAAGTTATGAAGAATTGATATATAGTCAAACTATGTGCGATAAAAAATTCTTCGAAACAGATTCTGTCATTTTGTATGGAAAAAACGTTAAACCGAAATTCCACTTCTCATGTCCAAAAGGCTGGATGAATGATCCAAATGGTTTTTCATTTTTTAACGGGGAATTTCATCTCTACTATCAGCATTATCCCTTCGACACAAAATGGGGACCAATGCACTGGGGCCATGCTACTTCAAAAGACCTTCTTCATTGGACCGACCAGCCAATTGCCCTTTACCCAGAAAGTCTCTGTGACAATCAGGGCTGCTTCAGCGGAACCGCTTTAACCGAAAACGATCATCAGATTCTTATCTACACAGGCGTTACAAAAAATCCAGCCAACACAGATGAGAATATCCAGCAGCAGTGCATCGCCATCAACGACGGAAAAACCTTTTCTAAACTTCCACAGAATCCTGTAATCAGATCATCTGATGTAAAAACCCCATTTCGCATCACCGACTTTCGGGACCCAAAAATTTTCAAGGACGAATCAGTCTATTACTGCGCATCTGTTATCATGAAAAATGACGGTAATGGAGCAATTGCACTGTTTTCTTCAACCGATTTGATCCAGTGGAAATTCCTTAACATTATTGCTGAGACAAACGGCGAAATGGGCGGCATGTGGGAATGTCCCGATTTTTTCACTCTTGACGGTAAAGATATAATTATTGTCAGCCCACAGTCCGTCAATGCTTGCGACCAGAAAGGTTTTCATGACGGAAACAACAGCGTCTACATGACCGGCATCCTTGATAAAACCAGCTTTACCTTCAAAACTGATACTCGTAAAGAAAACAATTTTTATGCCGCTGAAATCGATTACGGCATAGACTTCTACGCACCACAGACAATGCTGAGCCCGGACGGTAGACGCATAATGATAGCCTGGCTCCAAGCCTGGGAATCTTATATAACTCCGAAAGATCATACCTGGTCTGGCATGATGACAATGCCAAGAGAACTTGTCTTAAAAAATAACTGTCTTATTCAACGTCCTATTAAAGAATACGAAGAAATGATAGCTAATTGTCCTTCAATTTCAGGCAAAATTAGTGCTTATTCTTTAAGTTCTGATTATGACAAGATTACTTGTCATAACAATTCTGAAACTATTCTCACCTTTGGAAATATAAGCTATCCACAATGTGAACTGAATGTTAAGTTTACTTTGCCTAAAAATACCATAAGTGAATCTTACATTTCCCCAAACCTGTCAGAGTCTGCAAAGGGAACTTATGATGATTCTGAAAAACTTTTAATTACTGTTTATGATGATAATGAATGCTATGTAAACTTTACATTAAATATTTCCAAAATGCAGCTAACCTTTGACAGATCGCATTCAATTAATAATGGTGGTGCAATTAATAATAGATCTATAAATGTTAAACAGCAGGATGACGGTTCTCTTAAATTTCGTTTTATTTTTGATACTTATTCCTGTGAAACATTCATCAATAATGGTGAAAAAACTTTTACAAATGCATATTTTTTGAACCAGACTGTTAGAAAAATTAAAGTTCAAGCTAAGTTAAAATGTGGATTTGAATATAAATTCATTCATTTTAATGACATGTAAACTTGTCATTAAAATATTTTACTGCTCTAAAAATACGGGTATTTAAACTTATCTTATCTGACCATCACCATCGATAAGATATTTTGTGGTTGTCAAAGCCTTAATTCCCATTGGACCTCTGGCATGAAGCTTCTGTGTACTGATACCAAGCTCAGCGCCAAAGCCAAATTCACCGCCATCTGTAAATCTTGTGGATGCATTAACATAAACACAGCTTGCATCAACCCGCGACTGGAAAAGTCTTGCATGCTGGCGGTTGTTGGTAATAATACTTTCTGAGTGTTTTGTATTATGGGAATTAATATATTCTACGGCACTTTCTACATCTGCCACAACTTTTACACAGCACGCATAATCAAGGTATTCATTACCATAATCTTCTTCAGTTGCCTTCAAAAGCTTACCTTCAGCTTCTTTAACACCTTCAAGGATTGCATAAGCTTTTTCGTCAGCATGCATCACTACACGACCTGCAAAATTCTTTGCCATCATCGGTAAGAACTTATCTGCGACTTTTTCGTTAACAAGCACGCATTCTATTGCATTACAAACACTTGGTCTCTGAATCTTTGCATTTTCTGCAACCTTAACTGCCATTTCTAAATCTGCATCATCATCAATGTATAAATGACATACACCACTTCCTGTCTCGATAACAGGCACACGGGCATTGCTTACAACATTGGCAATAAGTTTTTTACCACCACGTGGAAGTACTACATCGATTTTTCCTACTGCATTAAGAATCTGGTTTACATCATCATGACTGTGTCCATCTACTTCAACCAGTTCGATTGCATCGGCAATTCCTTCTGCTTCTTTTGCAGCCTCAAGGGCTTTTTTGATAACATCTACAATCGCTACATTTGATTTATATGATGAAGAGGAACCTCTGAGCAAAATTGCATTTCCGCGCTTGTATGCAAGACTAAATGCATCAACTGTTACGTTTGGACGGTTTTCGTAGATTATCGCAACAACTCCCATTGGAACTCTTACCTGACGAATATTCAAACCGTTTGGAGTTTTCCAGCCGCCGATTTCTTCACCGATAGGATCTGTCTGCCCCATAACATCACGAAGGCTTGCAATGATTCCATCAATACGCTTGTCATCAAGCATAAGGCGGTCAAGAACCGATTCGCTTAATCCGTTTGCACGGCCGGCATCCATATCTTCCTTATTTGCTGCAATAATTACAGCTCTATTTTTATCCAAAGCATCTGCAACAGCTGATAATGCCTTGTTCTTTTTAACTGCATCCTGAAGCGCAAGTTTTTCACTTGCCTTTCTCAATGATACATATGCATTTTCAAGATTCATATTAATCTCCAACAAATATTTTAAAACAAAAAACCGGAACGTATAAGTTCCGGCTGTAAATTACTGATTAATAATTTGCAAGGAAGTACATTCCCAAAAGCATTACAACGCGGCTTTTATCGTTATCCATATTAACACCTTCAGTGGGAAGGCTCTTAATGTAATACCAGAAAATTCCAAATTCTGGATCGATACGAAGTGCGTATTCAATAAAATCTTCAGTTTTTGTCATTGCACCAAACATAAGGTAAACAACATCACTGATAATCTGAAGGAATTCTGTATAAGCGTTTGCCCATTTTCCTTTAGAAATTACTTTGCTGTATTCTGCAAGTTTATAAAGAACCTGATCCTTAAGATCAGCATCAGCTTCTTCAACCCATGTCTTCTGAATTAAAAGTGAAAGGTTTTTCTGAAAACTTGAAATAAGCTTTTCTTCAAAGTCTGCAGCTTCTTTTTCGAATAAAGCACTTGAAGCACCAAATTCCTTTGCAATTGTATCTGCAGCTTTTAATGTCTGTTTTGCGTTAGTGCCAGTTAATACAGCTGATATTGCTGTTGTAACACTTGCATCTATACACTGACTGATTATTATAGATTCTTTCCCCATAAAGAATACTATATTTTTTATTACGATTTTTTTCAAGACCTTACATTCTATGACAATTAGTGATAAAATTACTTAATATCTTTTTACTAGGAGGAGATATAAATGTTTAATCTTAAAGAAAGAGGAACTACAGTAGGCCGCGAAATCGTTGCCGGTCTTACAACATTCCTCGCAATGACTTACATTCTTGCCGTTAACCCAGGAATGTTAGGTATGACAGGTATGGATGCAGGTTCAGTATTTACCGCAACTGCTCTTTCTGCTGCAATCGCTACTTTGGTAATGGGTTTTGTTGCAAACCTTCCAGTTGCTCTTGCACCAGGTATGGGTCTTAATGCATTTTTTACATTCACTGTATGTATGGGAATGGGATGTTCTTGGCAGCTTGCTTTGACAGCAGTTCTCCTCGAAGGTGTTTTGTTCCTTATTCTTTCATTCTGTGGAATTCGTGAAGCAATCATCAAATCAATTCCAGAAAACCTGAAAATTGCTGTTTCTGTTGGTATCGGTTTGTTCATCTGTCTTATTGGTCTTGCTAATGCAGGAATCGTTGCAAGTGATACAGGAACAATCATTGGTTTCAATAACTTCAATCTTTCACATGCTTCAGCACTTCTTGCTGTAATCGGTCTTATCATTACAATCATTTTGTACGTATGCAAAGTTCCAGGAGCTATCCTTATCGGTATCGCTGCTACAACAATCATTGGTATTCCAATGGGTGTTACAGTAGTTCCTGAAAACTTTAAACCAGTTTCACTTCCTTCAAAACCTTTGCTCTTTGCATTTGACTTCAAAGGAATCTTTATGGGAGCTAACGGCTTTGAATTTGCAGTTCTGGGAAAATTCATTGTAATCTTCATTACATTCCTCTTTACAGACTTGTTCGATACAATTGGTACATTACTTGGTGTTGCTGAACAGGGTAACCTTAAAGATAAAGACGGAAATGTTCTTAACGCTAAAGGTGCTCTCATTGCTGACTCAGTTGGTACAGTAGTTGGTGCTTGTCTCGGAACTTCAACAGTAACTTCATATGTTGAATCTTCATCTGGTGTTGCTGCTGGTGGACGCACAGGTCTTGCTGCTATTGCTACAGCTGCAATGTTCCTTATTTCATTGTTCTTCAGCCCATTGTTCCTTCTTGTTCCTGCAGCTGCTACAGCTCCTGCATTGATCTTTGTAGGTTACTTAATGATGAAATCTGTTACAAAAATTGATTTTGCAGATCCTACAGAAGGTATTCCAGCATTCATCACAATCATGGCAATGCCATTCTCATACTCAATTTCAAAAGGAATTATGTATGGTGTAATCACATTCGTTATTTGTAAACTTGTTGGAAAGAAAATTAAAGATATCCCAGTTGTTACTTGGATTCTTGCAGCTATTTTCATTGCTGACATTATTTTCGAAGCAGTTAAATAATTAAACTTTAATTTATTCTTCAAAGGCCCGGTACTGCATTCAAGTTCCGGGCTTTTTTTTATCAACTTCCCACTTAACTAAAATTTCATTACAATACCCTCACATATGGAAGAAATCAAACAAATAAAGAAATTCGCTAAAATTCACTCAGTTCCAATCATGAAAGATGAAGGTATCGACTTTATCTGCAACTATATTGTTGAACACAATGTTAAGACTGTTCTCGAAATCGGAACCGGAATCGGTTATTCTTCCATTCGATTTGCTAAAACAAAAGATGACGTTTTTGTTTACACAATTGAGTTTGATATTGAACGCTATCAGGAAGCTGTTAAGAATGTTGCAGATAATGGTTTAATGGAACGCCTGTTTGTATTTTTGGGTGACGCAGCAACATTTAATTTTGATCAGAAATTTGATTTGATTTTCATTGATGGTCCTAAAGCCCAGTACCGCAAATTCTTCGAACACTTTCAGGACAATCTTACAGAAAACGGAGTTTTTATCAGCGACAATCTTTCGTTCCACGGAATGGTTGATGACCTTAGTCTTACTCACAACTACAGTACAATCAAGCTAGTTAAAAAGATTCGAAAATACATCGACTTTTTAAAAGAAAACCCAGAGTTCGAAACTGAATTCCTTACTCTGGGTGATGGTATCGCTGTTTCTAAACGAAAAAAATAATTACTTCTTCTTTTTTACGTAATGTGAAACAAAGCTTTCTTCAAGCTTCTCCTGCAATTTAAAACCATGAATAATCAAAAAAGTTAGACCATGCTGAATTGCAAATCCACATGCAAGTCCAATTGCAACTGGAATCCACAAGGCAACTAACTGCTGTATGTAATAATTCATGCTTGTGAGCTGATTTGCAAATGTTTTACTGAACAAAAAAATGAAAATACATGCAATTCCAAATGAAGTTGCAAGAAATACAATATTTCCTACAATTGAAAACATTGCTGTATTAAAACGTTTTCTTTTTGCATCAATTTCAACTTTATCTGGAGCTTTAATATTTTTTAATTCTTCTTCTGTCATTATTTTGTCTCCTCTTTTGCTTTCTTAGCTTTTTCCTTCTTTGACTGCTTTGCATATACGATGATGAATGAAATAATCAATGTTACTCCACATACAACAACAAAGGCATCACCAACATTGAAAGTAGGCCAGCGGTCCATACTGAGGAATTTTAATACTGGTGTATTATCAAACTGATGGAGACCAAACCAAGGCATATCAATAAAATCAACTACACCTGTCTCAAATCTGAAAATACGGTCAATAATATTTCCTACACCTCCACCGATAATTCCACAAACACACCAGCGCTGTAAAATTGTAAGATCATCACTCTTCAAACAGATTTTTACAATGATTGCAATTACAATAATTGGAATAAGAATCAACATAATCTGTCTTACTACAGAAGGCCATGCATAACCCATGCTGAATGCAGCACCGGTATTTCTAACATGAACAATTTGCAGAAAACCATCAAACCATGAGTAGTAAGCATTCAAAGGATATGATGTTGATTGAGGAATATACTTAACAACCAGACATTTTGTAACCTGATCAAGAATAATTACCACTGCTGTAAGAATAAATGGTAAAATTTTAAACAATTCAATTTTTTTCTCTTTTTTGTTTTCCATAATATAAATATACCAATTAAAAGTTTATCCGTAAAGAAAAAGTAGAGGAATTTCAAATTCCTTCACTAACTCAAAAATTCCTCATTACTCTTTTACGAGCATTGTACAAAGTACCGCTGTTGTAAGACCAACAAATACAGCAAGGCCAAACATATATACAGGTGCAAAAGAACTTAATGCCAGCGCTCCAAATGAAATTGCACTGGAAATAAATGAAAGCAGAATTGCAATAGAATTCTGGGCCTCACTACTTTCCATAGCGTAAATTATATAATCGATACTTAATCCAAATACCAGTATGATTCCAGTAACGCTAAAGAATCCCAATGGAACATTAAATGCACCAAGAACACTAACACAAGCAAATACTGTTACTAATGGAATAAGAATAATTTTCAGTACCTTTTTAAATTTATAGAAAAAGAACATAATTATAATCATTGCAACAAATGCAATTGCGAGGAACAGCAGCATAAGCTTTGTCAAAGAATTTAATTCTGTTCCTACATCCTTAACTTTATTTACAAAGAAAACATTTTCATCATTGGCTGCAATCTGACGACATTCTGCTTCATCTGTAATGTGCATTGGCATTACAACGCTGAACCATTCACCATCAACTTCGCCAATCCAAAGATTAGAAATTGCATCCTTCATAAATTCTGGAATATCATTTTCTAAATCTATATATTTTCCTTCCTGAGCTTTGTAGTCCTTAATAAATTTTTCTTTTAATTCAATTGCTTCCCGTGCATCAAATCTGTGAACATCAATATATTGAGGTAAAATTTCATCAAAAAGATTAACGATAGATTTATATGATTTTTCCTGAATCGACTTTGTAGGAATATATTTGCTGATGCTATTATAGGTCATTTCTGTACCTTTACCGTTAGCTTCAATAAAGTCATCAAGCTTTGTGCATAATTTTCTTTCATTTTCTAAAACCTGATCTTTTGAATTTCCTTTAACAATAAAGTACCATCCACTTGATCCGGAATTAAGAACTGTATTTGCTTCAATTTCGCTTTTTAACAAATCCCCTTTCATTGTATAGAAAGATTTCAAATCGTTTTCAATACGAATATTTTTTCTAGCAAATACAAAAACAACTGCCAAAGCTGTCACAATTCCTGCAAAAATTAACTTTTTAATGTTTTTATGACCAGTTTTCTTTGCATTAAACAGCTTAGTTAAAGGAATTTCCTTTTTAACCTTTGGATTTTTAAATAAGGGATACATGCAGATTACTGTCAGATAAGAACTTAAGATTCCACTAAATGAGAAAACTGCCACCTGTTTTAATAATGCAAAGGGTGCGAAACATAAAAGTATGTAACACAATTCTGTGGAAATTAAGGAAAGTGTAATTCCTTTAAATAAGTGCTTTCTAATCTCCACACCTGAATTAAGTTCCATATCACCTTTCCAGCGAACAAAATAATGAACGCTGTAATCAAGACATGTACCTATCAATGTTGTACCAAAAACAAATGTCAGAATATGAATTTCTTTAAATACACATAAAACGCAGGATAAAGCAAAAACTGCTGATAATGTTATGGCTCCAACAGAACTGATTACTGGTAAGCCGTTCCTGAAAAAATAAATACAAAGAAGAATAATAAGAATCATAGAAACAACAGAAATTATTGTTATTTCTTTCTGCGCAGAAGAGGAACTTTCGTAGCTATGGAATGGAACTCCAGAATAGATAAATTCAATTTCTGAATTTTCAGGTGACTCTTTTACTTTTGCTGCACATTCATAAATCTTTTTTACACCACTGTTTTTATTCGTAATTGATGCACCTTCTGGAGTAAGGGAACCTCGCAGCATTACATAACAGTTGTCATCTTTATATGTACAAAGAACGCCATCCAGCATGCTCATGGAAGTTCCATTTTCCATAAGCTTTCCTAATCCTTCCATAAGTTCCATTTCACTTAATGCAAAAGGATCTTCTTCAAGATTTCTAATACTTCCGAAAGAACTGTAGATTGTCATCAAGGAATCATCGATAAAATTATGAACGCCATTATTGGTATAAAGACTTTCTGCCTGAGCTTCATTTAAGAGAAAATATCTGTTTTTAAGAAAATAATCTGACACCTCAGTCATATTATTATCCATTAACAAAGATATTTTTTCAAAACATGTTTTGTTACTATCTTCTTCCAATAAACTATTAAAGTCGCAAGCCGCTTTTTTTGCAGAAACCAAATCTGGTCCTTTAACAAGAACAATAAAGACTCGACCTGTTTTTGAACCCATTACACCATCAGCCTTACTTACATCACGGCTTGCATTAGTCTTTGGAAGAATGTCAAAAAGATTAGTATTGATTTTGTATCTGATTCCACAAAGGAACATGATACCCAGTGCTAAAAAAACAAGCCCGTGAATCGCAATCCACAAGGCCTGGAACTTATTATTTTTCAAAGTATTTTGCTTCATCAGAATTAAGATTATCAGTTACTACTTGATTATTCAACCTATAGGTTGTGCTGTCATCCGTAAAGGTTATCATTTTCATATTTCTAATCTGACATTCACCAGATGGTAATAATATACAATCCACTGAAATCTCTTTTATATACGAAGAAATTGTATTGTCCTTTGGTGTTAATGTTATTTCCCAACCAAAATTAGTTTCTTCCTTAGCAACACATTTCACTGCAAAATTGTTGCTGATTTCTTCGTATTTCCCTGTAAACAATGAAGAAATTACATCAGCCATATGTGTAAATGTTGGATTCTTAGATCCATCTATTTTGCGCTGGCGTCCTTTTATTTCCTGAATCATGTATGTTTTTGTAACTGCCATTACCGATTTTACAGGAACTTCGGTGAACCAGATCATTCCATCTTCTGCACTGATTGTATACTTACCAGATGAATTTACAGAACGACCTGTTTTGGCGTTTTTCTGTGTTTGTTCAAAGTCACCACGAATAATTTTTGACTTTGATAATTGCTTACAAATTGTAGAAAATTGATCTTTTTGTTTCTGCTGTGCGAAAAGACTACCTGCAGCCATAATTAATATAAATGAGGATGCTGCGAATTTTTTTAACTTCATTTTTAAACCCTGTTATTCTTGAGAATTTTTCCAGAAATCGTAAAAATTGAACCACTGGAATGGATGTTTAATACAGTGCTCTTCAAGTTCCTGTACATATTCAAAACAAAGTTTTTGGATATTAGTTTCACGAATATTTCTTTTACAGTTTGTATCAATTGAACTTTTTTTAACATGGAATTCATATTTTCTGTCAAAAGCAACATCTCTTGTTCTGTATCCTGATACATAATATACAGGCGATTTAAGAAGCATTGGAATAAGATAAACACCATATGGCCAGGAAGCTTCCTTTCCAAGAAAACTGCATTTCACTGTTTTGTTTTCATTGTATTTTGAAACTCGGTCAGCTGCACAAACAACAAGCCCGCCCTGTTCTATTGTTTCAGAAAGAATATCAATTGTTCCTGGATTAATGTGATTTATATCGATAATATTTTGAACAAATTCAGGATTTACCTTTTTTAGCGTGTTTGTAAAGTGGGAAGTCGAGTCCAAATCCATCAATACTGATATAGGAATTTCGCGGTTAAGATATATATCATTATTATTTGCAAGATTTCTGAAAATTTCAGCGTTTCCCAGATGGGAAACCAACAACATAGCGCCTTTACCGCTGTTCAAATGGTCAATTAACTCTTGAACATCATCATCGCAAAAAGTTAATTTTACAGTTGGTTTTGGTTTTACCCAGCATTCCATTTTTTCTACAAATGTTATGGCAAAAGCAGAAATTTGTTTGTATGGACTTATTTTTTTTATTGCATCCGGTTTATAGTTTTTAAGTTGTTTTTGAAAGCGTTTACATTCCTGTCGAGCGTTTTTGTTGAAAACATAGAAAAAGAAAGCAACACATAAAACGATAAAGTCTGTCAAAAATTTTGGCAGATTTTTCATGAGAAGTAATGTAAAATAAATAGGAAAACTGGTCTTAACAACTTCTTTTTTAGAAGCCCACTCAGTCACCTTTTTATCATTTTCTGGTTGTTTTTTTTCACGCTTCACGTTTTACAAACATCTTCCTTATCAAAAGATATGGCCAAAGAACGAACATTCCACATGTCATTCTTGTAAACATCCATGAAATGTGAATATTATCACGAACCATTCTAAAGTTTGATTTTCCACCCACTGGGTACGAAACCTTAACAGGCGAATAAATTAATGGAACACCAAACCAAACCATTTTAATCAGGATTTCTGTATCAAAACCCATATGGCTGTCTATATAAGTTGATTTACATATTTTGTAGAATGGCTCTACAGGATAAACTCTATATCCACACATTGCATCTTGAATATAATCGTGTGTCAATGTAACAAAACTGGCATAATTATTGCTGATTTTCTTTCCATTTTTTCTTTTAAGAGGAATTGATTCGTCGAAAACAGGTACTCCAGAAACTAAAGCTGCCGGATGTTCCTTTGAAATATTAAGAAAGTTTTTCACTTGTTCCATGTCATGCTGACCATCAGCATCAATCTGAAACAAATGTGTTATTCCTATTTTATGAGCTTCTTTAATTGCTTTACAAACGGAATATCCTTTACCGCGATTTCTTTTATTAACAATCAGAGTAATATTAGAGAATTTTTTTGATACATCATAAATATATGCTTTATCAGTTTCTCCATTACCATCATCAACAACAATTATAGGCAGATTATAAACTGACAAAGAAGAAACAACCTGTTCCAGGGTGCTTCCATGATTGTATACTGGAATAACAAATCCTTGCTGCATATCTACCTTTCTTACTTGTTTACTGCAAAATTTCCATTTGAATAACCTTTTGCTCCATCTGATGATGTCAATTTGTATGTTACCATACTTTTCTCAGGATTAAATTTCAAACTGAAATGAAGTGATGAATTTGGTTTAACAGGTGAAGTAAACTTTAATCTTTTTGCACTTACCATTGCGCATTCTGTTCCAAAATATTTTTTACAGAAGTGCATAGCCATATCAATTTGGGCAACTGCAGGTACAAGATGAATTTCTGGAAAATGTCCGTCGAAGAAATCACAAGTGTCAGGAATAAATACTTCCAGTAAAACTTCGTTTTCTGCCTGATTAATTATTTTTTCTTCCGGGATACCATGTTTTTCTAAATACATAAATTCACCTATCACGATAATTTTTACTGTTTTATTTTATCACCATCTTCGCTTTTGGTAAATAATGCTTGAATTTCAAGCTTCTTTTTCTTTCCTTGAAGATCCATAGGAAGTTCACTGAGATAACGCCATTTTTTAGGCAAAACTACATTTTCAAAGAAGTTCAACAAATAATCATGGAAGAACATATTGATATCGAACTTTTTCCAGTCCTTAAACTTTGCTTCACCTTCTTTATTGAAAACCAATGCAGCTGCAAGATACTGACGTCTGTCACTCATTGCTACTACACAAACATCTTTTACCAGACCAGTCTGTAAAATACGACTTTCAACTTCTGGCAAAGAAATTCGTTTTTCTTCTATTTTAACTATTGAATCCGCACGACCTTTAAGTATAAAACGGCCGTCTTCAAGAATATCTACAAGGTCAGCTGTCTGGAATCCGTTTGGATCTTTAATATAAGGCGATTTGATATTCAAACAACCGTCTTCGTTTTTAGAAATTAAAGCATTGGCAAATGGAGTCCATTCCAATCCATTTTTTGACTGTCTGTGAGCAATACCACTTGTTTCTGTACTACCATAAACTTCAACCGGCCAGAAGCCAAATACCTCATTTGTTTTCTTTGCTACTTCAGGAAGAAGAATTCCACCACTTGTAATGATAAATGGATCAATAAGATCAAGCTTATCTTCAGTTTCTATAGTTCTCTTAAGGAATGCTGGTACTGCGATAATTGTGTATTTTTCATCATCAAGCTTTTCAAATTCAGTTGGAAATTCAATTCTTGTTCTTCTAAATGGAATTCCTGCAGTAAATGGCAATGAAATTGTAAAAAGGAATCCATAAATATGATGCTGACTTACAGTTGCAACATGTTTTCTCTTAAGGAATTCTTCACCCCACATTGAAAGAACAAAGGCATTGTCCATTTCAAATTCTGTCATGCGCTGAAGTACAACTTTTGGTTTTCCAGTACTTCCTGATGTAAACATATGGATTTTTGTTTCATCTGCATTGATTGCTGGTGTTGTGCGAATCTCTTCTTCTGATGGAGAAGCGATATTTGCAATAACATCAGGTACATAATATGAACCAGGCTGATTTGGAGCATCTGTTAAGAATTCATCTTCCGGCTGTTTCATTTCTTTGATAAATTCTTCTGAAATATTTGCAGTTAAAGCTACCTGTTTCTTGCACTGAAGCAAAGCTACAAAACAGCACAAAAAGAAATAGTAATCATCAACATGAAGAATCCATCTTTCTGCATTTTTTGTATTAATGAAAGTTCTTAATTTTGCTGTATCAGTTAAGAAATCTTTCCATGTTTTATACTTTTTTGATGACCATTTTTCTTCATAACATAAGATAAAATCATCTTTTCTTGATTTTGCTGTAAATTTTGTTATTGGATAAATCTTTGCCATACTTTTATTTACAAACCACCTTACAATAAATTCAACAGTGAAAATTGAAAACATTATTCCATATGAAATTCCACCGTTGTAAATAGTCCAGATATCACCTTTAATTTTATTGAATAGAACAATTTGGTATTGTGGATAAACTTCGACTGGATATATTTCTGTAAAAATTACAGTTCCTAAAGAAACAAGAATATTCAGAATAAAGTGTATACACCATATATAGTTAACAATATTGCAGTAACGCTCGATTCTGTGTTCATTAATCGAACCTACAATATGTTTATCCTTCAAGATTGCCATTCTGTATACAAGAGTTGGCTTGTTAATTACAGAAATTCCAAAAATGGATAGTAATGATAGAGATACAATTACAGGATAAAGACGCAAAAAGAGGAACTTATTTGTAATGTAAGTAACTGTACCTACTGTAAAGAGAAAAATAGCAGAAAGCAATGGTCTAATGCTGAAAGTAAACCGCTTTTGCTTTTTATTAGTTATATCTGATTTTTGTTTAGGATTTACACTTGTTGCAGATAAGAAAAATACAAGTGCCATTATAACAACACATAACGATACTATTTTAGGTTCTATATGAAAATATCCTACCAGGACACACAACAGAACCGGATATAGTATCGATATGATTGTTACAAATACCTTAAGAAAGGCTTTCATTGTTTACTTATTTTGACAATGGCTGAAGAACGTCTACAACATTACCGATTGTTTTAGCGCTCTTGAACATTTCTGGGTCGATGTTACCGTTCATGTATGGCTTCATTTTTACAACGAGGTCTACAGCATCGATTGAATCGAGATCCAAGTCTTCAAAAAGTTTTGAATCGAGAGTTACATCTGATTTTTCAACTTCAAATTCACTTTCCAATACGTCCTGAAGTTTTGCAAAGATTTCTTCTTTAGTCATCTTGTTTTCTCCTTAATTTTATTTATGCTCTATTTGCTGAAATAAATTCAGCAAGTGCATTAACTGATGCAAAATGTTTTTTGCTGTCTTCATTTTCTGCTGACAGTTTTACACCAAATTTTTTCTTGATAGCTACGCCTAATTCCAATGCGTCGATTGAATCGAGACCTAACCCTGTACCAAAAATTGGTGCATCATCCTTGATATTTTCTGGCTTAACATCTTCAAGTTCAAGAGATGAAATAATTAATTCTTTGATTTCCTGTTTAAGTTCGTCCATACTTTCCTTCTTTATACACAACTAAAAATACAATAAGTGTATTTGTAAATTATAAACTTTATACATCAAAATATCAAGTTAAACTATTTCTTTATCACCTCTTTATCATCTTGCTGTTTTTACTTCCCTGTCAACTTGCGAATATTCCTGCATTATGCTAGAGTTTCTTCTATGAAAAGAAACTCTAATTTTGATATGGAAAAGTTTTCCAAAGATGATCTTCATGCAATTGATGCTAAATTCGAAGCACAGAAAATTGCATTTGCTCCACTTTCATTCCAGGCTGTTAGAGCTTTGATGGAACTTGGAATTCTTAGAATTATTGATGATGCTGGTGAAAATGGAATTACAGTAGACGAAATCGTTGAAAAATCGGGTATTTCTAAATACGGTATCAATGTTCTTACAGAAATGGCTGTAGGAATGCATGTACTTTTGCTTAAGGTAGTGGACGGAAAAGAATATCTTTCTTTGAGTAAAATTGGCTGGTTCCTTCTTGAAGATAACCTTACAAAAGCAAACTTCTATTTTACAAATGATATTTGTTATAAAGGTGCTTTTGATTTAATGGAATCAATCAAAACAGGAAAACCAGAAGGTCTTCATGTTTTTGGTGATCAGTGGACAACAGTTTACGAAGCTCTTTCTACATTACCAGAACGTGAAAAGAAAAGCTGGTTCGATTTTGACCACTTCTATTCTGACATCGCTTTTCCAGAAGCTCTTCCTATCGTTTACAAAAACAAGCCTAAAAAGCTTTTTGATATTGGTGGAAACACTGCAAAATGGGCTATTGCATCTTGTAAGTTTGACCCAGATGTTAATGTAACAATCGTTGACCTTCCTGGACAGACAGCAGTTGCAGAAACAAATGCAAAAAATGCAGGATTTGCTGATCGTATCAATACTTATGCAGGAAACATCCTTGCTGAAACAACAGTTCTTCCACCTGCTCCTGATGCAGTATGGATGAGCCAGTTCCTTGACTGTTTCTCATTGCACCAGATTACAAAAATCCTTAAGAAAGTTCACTCTGTAGCTACAGAAAACACAGATGTTTACGTTCTTGAACCACTTTGGGACAAACAACGCTTCGAAGCTGAAAGTTATTCACTTCAGGCTACTTCACTTTACTTTACATGTATCGCAAACGGTAACAGTAAAATGTACCGCTATGGTGAACTTGTAGATGCAATTGAGGAAGCTGGATTCGAACTTAAAACTGCACATCACAACTTGGGATCTAACTGTTACTCATTGTTAGTTTTCAGAAAGAAATAGGTATTAAGTTTGCAGAATAATTTTTATATTTCTGAACCTTATTTATTCGCACCCGGCCTTGAGTCTAAAGAAGATTTTAAACTCTGGGCCGAGAATAAAAAGGACATTTCTCTAGAAAAAACTGCACCATCTTTGAGTTATACAGATGCTTTGTTCCGTCGTCGTTTAAGTCAGTTATCTAAAATGACTGTAGAAGTTGTTCATAATCTTATTGAAACAACTAACATCGACAACAATACAAAAATCGTGTTTGTATCGTTCCGCGGTGAAATAGATCGTGAATTCAAATTGAATAAATCAATTATTGAAGACGAAGCTATTTTACCTGCAGGCTTTTCACTTTCAGTATTTAATGCACCTATCGCGTTGGCAACTATAGCCTGTAAGTTAAAAGCTGGATATAACGCAGTCTTTCCTTCTTATGATAATTTCTATGACGGATTAACTTGTGCTTTATCTTCTGTACTTGCCGGCAAACAGGAAAAAATTATTTTTGTTTATGCAGATGAGTTAATTCCAGAGGATTATTCGGAATTTGCTCCAAAAGATAAACCACCTGTTGCCTTCTCTGTAATTTTATCAAAATCAAAGCTGGAAAATATAAATTCAGTTGAATATTCATTGTCGGATATTCAGAAAAATGTTTATGATTTCATTAAGTTTCACATTCAGAAATGCTGGAACTAATAACTATAAGTGAGGTTTTCTCATGAGCAAAAAAATTGACCCTAGATATTCACCAGATGATCTTCCAAAGGTAAAAAATCCGTTTTTATATCTCTGGCGCTGTTTCATTAAAATTTTCTGCTATGTTTTTTTTGGAATCGGAACATTTTTAGTTGTAATTTTCTGCTGGCCTGTACTCCGTCTTGTATGGCATGACAAAGCAACTTTTAAATATAAAGGTCGTATTTTCATTTCCGGCATTTTGAATTTCTTTGTTCAAACTATGAATTTTTTAAGAATTTCAAGATATCAGGTTGATGATGCAGAAAAGCTAAGAAATCTTAAATCATGCATCGTTGTTGCTAACCATCCTTCATTGCTTGATGTTATTTATACATTTGCATTTGTTCGTAATGCTGACTGTATCATCAAGGCCGGATTAAAAAGCAGTCCTGTATCTGGAATTGTACGTCCTTTGTACATTTCTAATGATGGTGACTGGGATGAAATGGTAAAAGAAGCAAAGAAATCACTTGATACTGGTGCCAATCTTATTATCTTCCCTGAAGGTACAAGAACTCCTCGCCATGGAACAAATCAATATAAGAAAGGTGCAGCCCGTATTGCACTTGAAACTGGATGTAATGTTCAGCCTTTGCATATCGGCGGTGGTGATAAATACGGATTGGGTAAATACGATCCATTCTATAAAGCACATCCAACAAATGCTTATCTGTATAAGTTTACTGTTTTACCACAGATCTCTATGGATAAATATAAAGGTTTATCTCCAGCAATTGCTGCAAAAAGATTGACCGACGATATGCGTTCTTCTATTGATTCTGTACAAGACTAAGTACTTTACTTGTTTCTCGTACAATTTCATCGACTGAGAAAGGTTTGGCGATATGACCGTTCATTCCTCTTTCAGTCGATTTTTTTACGTCTTCGTCAAATGCATTAGCCGTCATAGCAATAATAGGAATATTCTTCTTAACATCGCTTTCTAGGTTTCGAATCTTAAATGTTGCATCGTAACCGTTTAATACAGGCATCATGATATCCATGTAAATCAAATCATAGTACCCGTCATTACTTTCTACCAGCTTATCTACGGCTTGCTGACCATTAACAGCACATTCAACTTTAAATCCAATATCAGAAAAAAGACGAGTTGCTATTTCGCGATTTAATTCGTTATCTTCTACAATTAATATGCGCTTTCCTTCAAAGCTTACTGTATTTTTAATTTCATGCTTTAATTCAGTTTCTTCATTAAAATATTTTGAATCCAGCTTTACGATAAATTCTGAACCCTCATTTACTACACTCTTAACATCAATTGTTCCGCCTAAAGTTTCTACGGCACTTTTTGTAATTGCAAGTCCCAGTCCATTTCCTACAATACCACTTGTTGTAGTATCTTTTTCACGCTCAAAGGGATTAAAAATTCGATCAATGAAATATGGAGAAATTCCTTTACCTTCATCGCGGATTGAAATTGTATAACAGGCAATGTTATTTCCCTTTTCTTCTTCTGAAACTTTAATATATATTTTTCCACCAGCTTCTTTTGAATATTTTGCAGCGTTAGAAATAAGATTCATCAGGATTTTTTTGATAAGAATCATATCGTTTTCAATGATGTAATGTTGCAGCTCTGAAAAGTCTGTTTTTAATTCACAATTTTTGCTTTTTATCTGATACTCAAGAATATCTTCGATATCAAAAATTGTTTTTCCAAGATTAAACTTTATTTTTTCATTAGTTATTATTCCTTGTTCAATCTTCTGCATATCAAGTACATCATTTATAAGACTCAATAAATATTCACTTGATGTAGCAATTTTCTCAAGACACATCTGAACACTTTCTTTATTATCAATATCCTGTTGAGCAATTCGTGTAAAACCAATAATTGCGTTCATTGGTGTACGAATATCGTGAGACATATTAGAAAGGAATGTGGACTTAGCTTCAGTTGCTTTCTTTACTTCATCGTAAGCATTCTGAATTTTTTTATTCTGTCTTTTATAACTTATTGTTTGGAATTTATAGATTACTACAATGATGATTCCAACAAACATCATCGATTGGGCAACGTCAATTCCGATTTTCCACTGTGAACCTTCATAAACATTTTTTACAAACTCAGGGTGAAAAGTCGAATAAATAATTGAAAATGCAAGAATCGTTAAGCTAATACAAAAAAGTATTATACTCAACTTTCCCTGTAAAAAAACAAAAGGAACAATAAGAACCAGCAGAATCCACAATGACATTCCACTTGAAACACCGCCGAAAGTATAAAAAAGAATAATAAAGAAAAATAAAGCACCAAAAACGGCCAAAATTCCGGCCATTTCGTGGTGTTTGAATTTATTTTCAATGATTAAAATAACTGCTGTATAAACCATTGAAATAATGAGAATAATATTTGAAGTTATTCCTGTTCCAAGTGCAATTGAAATAATAGTTGAAGGTACACCTCCAACCAGGAGACATATAAGAAAAAGATTAAGTAATTTTCTATCCAGAGAATCCGAACTATCAATGAATTTGTTAAATTGTGCCGATAATTTTCCCATATTAAAATTATAACATGGATTTTTTATTTGTGGCTTTTTTTCTTATCTGCTTCTTTTTCTTCGTTTTCTTTATAAAGAATTGCTATATTACCAATGATTCTAACAAGACCAGCTTCACAGGTGTTTGCAATTTCTTCTGCCAGCTTCTGCTTGTCTTCTTTATATTCATTGAATTTGATTTTAATCAATTCATGTGCTTTTAAAGATTCTGCGATTTTTCCCATTACGCCGTCTGTTACACCAGCCTGTCCGATGATTACAACAGGTTTTAATTCATGTGCCTGAGCACTTAATGCTTTTCTCTGTGCGCTTGTTAATTCCATAGATGTTATATTACAAGATTATTGCCATAAACTCAACGCAGTTTTATAATTTCATTATGTTGAACAACTAAACACTTGGATCATCCCTTTACTGTTTATTATGGAAAAAATTAATTACCAGAAACAACTTGATATTATTCTTGAAAGTGTTTCGAAACAAAATATAAAACCTTCTCTTTTACTCCATGCATGCTGCGGACCATGTTCTTCTTATGTGCTGGAATATTTGATGAAGTATTTTGACATCACAATATATTTTTACAATCCTAATATTCATCCCGAAGCAGAATATGTACGACGTCTTAATGAACTGAAAACTTTTCTTCCTAGATTTGATAAAGACAAGTTAGCTTGTCTTTATGAAGAAAATTACAATCCTGAGGAATTTTTTAAGGCCGTAAATACAGAAATTGATACAGAGCTTAAAACCGAAAGCGAAAAAGGTGAACGATGCCGCCGTTGCTATAAATTCCGTATGGAAAAAGCTTATGACTTTGCCATCAGGAATAATTTTGACTGGTTTACCACAACCTTAAGCATAAGCCCTTTTAAAGACGCCCAAAAAATCAATGTAATCGGACAGGATTTACAGAAACAAAATGAAAACGGGCCAAAATTCCTTACAAGCGATTTTAAGAAGAAAGGTGGGTTTAAACGCAGTCTTGAGCTTAGCGAGGAATATGGATTATACCGCCAGGATTACTGCGGATGTATTTTTTCAAAGCAAAATATGGGCAAACTGCCACATTCAGCCGATAATTAAAAATATGCACGAAATATCACAAAAAGCCAGACAGATCAGAGACGTTATCCGCTACCTTAAAGTATTCAAAAACGCGGTTACCGTCATTTATATCGACGATGAAATCATTAATTCTCCAATGCTGCCATCTCATATCCATGATATCAGCCTTATCCACGAAAGCGGAATCAATGTTGTTATCGTTCCAGGCTGCAGAAAAAGAATAAATGAAATTCTTTCACAGGCTGATATTTCATGGTCCATCAAAAATGGTGTAAGAATATCATCTCCAGAATCAATGCCACTTATAAAAATGGCAGCTTTTGATGTTTCAAACACAATCATGACTTCTCTTTCTGGAGAAAAAAAATCCGCCGTAATTGGAAACTGGGTAAAAGCCCGAGGCATGGGTGTTATTGACGGAATTGATTACGGAACAACAGGACAAATCGAAAGCATCGCAACTTCCTCTATAAAGGAAATTCTTAACGACGGATTTATTCCGATTTTGCCATGTATTGGATGGAGTGCAACCGGTAAACCTTACAATATTTCTTCACTTACACTGGCAACAGAAATTGCAATCAATCTTGAAGCTGACAAGCTTTTCTATATTTTACCGGATACTGAAATCAATCCTGATACCTTCAAAATTCCTTCTGAATTGTCTTTGACTGCAGAAAATAATATTCCTGCAATGAATATTCAGGAACTTTCGTCACTTATTGATTTAAATAAAGATTCTATCAAAAAATCTGCCGGCAATGGTTCTGATATTACTAAACAAGAAAAGCTTCTGACTTTGTTTAACCTTGCAAAAGATGCCTGCTCTAAAAAAGTTTCTCGTATTCACATTCTTGACGGTTCTATCGACGGTATTCTTCCATGTGAAATTTTCTCCAGCATTGGTTCTGGAACAATGATTTATAACGATGAATATTCCGGATTCAGAGCAATGACATTAAACGATATATCAAGTGTTCTTTCTTTGATGGATCCATTTGTTAAGAAAGGAATTTTGCTTCCTCGTACAAAGGCAAGCTTTACCGAAAAGGTTGATGAATACGTTGTATACCAGGTTGACGGTGGTATTCACGCATGTGCAAGTCTTCATAATTATGATGGTAAGCAGGCAGAAATTGCAGGCGTTGCAGTTGATGAATCCTACAGCAAGCTGGGAATCGGTGTTAAGCTCATGAACTATCTTATGGCTAAGGCTAAAGATAAAGGTCTAGAATCAGTGTTTGTTCTTACAACTCAGACTGCAGACTGGTTTGAAAAGCTGGGATTTAAATCTGATAGTATAGAAAGCATTCCTGAGGACCGTAGAAAAATCTGGACTCCTGAACGTAATTCTAAAGTTCTTCGTATTAATCTTTAATTTTTTATCGTAATTAATTCTATAACTAATTTATAAAAAATGCCCGATGTATTTGAATTATAAAAATACATCGAGCATTTTGTTTAGCAGTAGCTTTACTATTCAAAGCTCTAACTGCTTATATTATGCTAAGTTTTCTTAACTTTAATATTTTTATATTAAATGCCAAGTATTCTTTGCATTAATTTATTTCTTCAACAAAGCAGCAAATGGATTGTAGCTCATTCCATCATCGCTTCCCTGATACTGACGCTGACCGCCGCGGTTTTCACTGCGAGGCTTCTGGTTACCGTCAGTTTTTGGTTTACTGCCAGCAGCTCCTTTTTTAACAACTACGATTTTCTTTGCGCCTGCTGGCTTTGCATCCGAAGCATTGCCTGTTGTTTCTGCACGGCTTGCAGCGTCGCTTTTAAGTGAAAGACTGATACGGCGGCGGTCCATATCCAAACCTATGATTGTAAACTCGTGAACATCACCAACTTTACAAACTTCCATTGGATCTTTAACAAAGCTGTCACTCAATTCAGATACGTGAATCAAGCCTGTTTCATGAAGACCGATGTCAACGAAAGCACCAAAATCTACTACGTTCTTAATCTTTCCGGTTACCTTCATTCCTGCTTTGAGATCTTCAAACTGAACTACGCCTTTCTGCATGATTGGAGCTGGATATCCGTCACGTGGGTCACGGTTTGGTTTCTGAAGTTCTTCTACGATATCGTTAACTGTTGTTTCACCGATGCCGTATTTTTCTGCGATTTTCTTGATTAAGTCAGAAGGAATTTTTTCACCTTTCTGAATCAATGGAAGAACTTCGCGGGCTGCATCATAGTTTTCTGGGTGAACCCAAGTGTTGTCCAATGGATCAGAACTTTCTGCAATCTTAAGGAATCCGGCACACTGTTCAAATGCTTTTGGTCCAAGTCCTGGAACTTTCTTAAGATCTTCGCGGCTTGTGATTTTTCCATTTGCGTCGCGGTATGCTACAATTTTCTTTGCAGTTGTTTTATTGATTCCTGATACATAGCTTAAGAGCATGTATGATGCTGTATTGAGGTTTACACCTACATTGTTAACTACAGAACTTACAACTTCATCAAGCTGCTCTGCAAGCTTTTTCTGGTTAACGTCATGCTGGTAAAGACCAACACCGATTGCCTTTGGATCAATCTTAACAAGTTCTGCAAGTGGATCCTGAAGACGGCGGCCCATTGAAATTGCACCACGAACCATAACATCAAGGTCAGGGAATTCTTCTGTTGCAACAGGTGAAGCAGAATAAACTGAAGCACCTGATTCATCAACTACTGTGTATTTAACATCTGCATCAGAATAATTTTCGCTGATTACTTTTGATACGATTTCCTGAACTTCGTGACTTCCTGTTCCGTTACCAACTGCAAGAACCTGAATGTCGTATTTATCGATTGCTTCGTTGATAAGATCGTAAGCTTCTTTTGGATTGATTTCCTGATATATTTTGAAGAAGCCAAGGTATTTACCAGTTTCGTCCAAGGCTGCACATTTTGTTCCATTGCGGTAACCTGGGTCAACGCCAAGAACACGGCTGCCTTTGATTGGCTGTGTCATCAGAAGGTTTTTAAGGTTCTCACTGAATACGCCGATTCCGTGATTGTCTGCTTCGTCTGCTTCGTCACTACGGATTTCGCGTAACACTGCTGGTGAAAGAAGACGAACAACTCCGTCTTCAATGGCAGCCTTGTGGTATTCGTTGTGAATGTCCGCTTTCTTCTGAAGGTCAGCAACTGCAGCTTCTACATCTACATCGATTGTTACATCGAGAGCGCCTTCGCGTTCTGCACGGTTGATGGCAAGAATGCGGTGTGGCTTAAGCTGATCCAATGGTTCAGAATAATCCCAGTACATCTGGTATGTAGAAGTTTTCTGAGCCTGTTCTTCTGTCTGTCCTTCTGGAACAATTCCCTTTGTGACAATGTTTCCTGTTGCCATGTACAAGCTGTGAATTGCTTCACGATTTTTTGTTTCCTGGCTGACGCGTTCTGCAATGATGTCTTTTGCACCATCGAGAGCATCTTTTACTGTTTCAACATTTAGGGCTTTATCTTCGTTGTCTGTCTTGATATATTTTTCTGCTTCTTTTTCGATAGCAGCATCGTTCATTTCAAGCATTGCGTCAGCCAATGGTTCAAGACCTTTTTCTGCTGCAACCATTCCGCGTGTTTTCTTTTTTTTCTTGAATGGCGCCCAGAGATCTTCAAGGGCTGTCAAAGTTGTTGCTGACATTGCAGCATTGTAAAGGGAATCAGTAAGTTTACCTTGATTGAAAATTCCTTTTACGATTTCAAGACGGCGCTCTTCAAGATTCTTGTAAGACTTGAAAAGGTGGTCAACGCTTGTAACTGCAACTTCGTCAAGATTGTCAGTTTTTTCCTTGCGGTAACGGCTGATAAATGCAACTGTACATCCTTCTTCGAAAAGAGAGATAACAGCACTAACCTGATTAACACGAATGTTTAATTCTGTGGCAATCTTTTTCATAATGTCGACTTCGTTAACAACTAACGCGTCGATCTGTTCTTGTGTAAATTCCATAGTGTGATGATTCTACTCCAAAATTCATTTTGTTTAAAGTATAGTGGAATATTTTCATTCGAGTTGGAATTTTCGAAAAAGTCCTTACAAATATTAAACTCAACAAGCGTATTGTGATTATTTTCTCCAGTTTTCAGTTAAGTTCTTCGTGAGTTATACAGTCAACATCCCAGAAAGCTGGCTTCTGGTTTTTCTTGACAAGTTTTCTTTGCTCTATTATTATTTTATTAATAGACAAGAAAACTTGGCTTTATTGGAGATGAATTTATGAATACTGAACTTCCACTAAAAAACAATGTTAAAGATGTACGCCTCGATTTAAATATAACTCAGGCAGAACTTGCTGAAACTGTTGGCGTTTCTCGCAATACAATTGTATCAATCGAAAATGGTCGTTATTGTCCAAGTGCAAAACTGGCTCTTCAGATTTGCATTGCATTGAATAAAAAATTTGAAGAGCTCTTTTTCTTTGAAAATGATGAATCTGAAAAAACAACTGAAATCTAATTTGACTAACGCTCGGTAGTCAAATTGATAAAAAAAATGGCGATGGATTATTGTTCTAATCCGTCGCCATTTTTTTGTGCTCTGATCTTTTGGATAATTATAATTTCAACTACTGAAAGTTGCTTCTTGAATAAGGAGATCCAATCCAGATTTGAAGTTCTTCACTTCCCATATAATCTTTTCGCTGCCCTTCAATCAAAAACTGCACGCTGTCTACAGTTGAGAATTCTGTGGCAGTGTAAACAATCTGCATCAACTGTGCTCTATAACTATCAGCACTGATTCCGTTAAATTCAAACTCTTCGCTAAAATTTAATGTGGCAATTCCGTTCTTAACCGAAGCTCCAAGTAATCGTGTACCTGCTGGAATTAAACTCATACAGTTTTTATCTCCAGACTCTGGTCCATTCAAAAGTGCCTTGATGGAATTGGTGAGTGGAGCATTTGATTTTGGAATTTCACGAGTTGTAATTCTCCTGATTACTTTTCCATCTGAATCTACATTTACGAAACAAAGATTTACTTTTGATTTAGCAACGGGTTTTGGTTCTTCTTTTTTCTGTTCAGTAACCTGATCTGCCGGTTTCTGTTTATCTTCAATTTTTTCTTCAACCTGTTTTTCAATCTTGATTTCCTGAACAGGACTTTCATGTTCTGTATTATTCACTTCTGCAACTTCTGTAATTGATCCGATTTCTGCAGGTCCAGGAGTAATTTCAATATCAAGTAATCCGTTCGATTCTTTTTTTGTTTCTGGCTCTTTGTAGTTTTCAATGAACTCTGGAGTTTTCTGTCCAATTCGTTCAAAGAAGTTTGTGTTTTTCAGATTACTAAAAATTGCATCTTTTTTAACAAAGAAAAAAATTACAAGCACAAGTGCCAGTAAAATCCAGCAAGAAATTAAAAGTCCAGTTTTTTGTTTATTTCCACCCATAATTCCTCATTATAGTTTATTCATTTTTTATTAGCAAGAAATGAATATGTTACTATTCTCCATTTTCGATAAAATACATTGCTTCTGTAGATTCTTCCCCAGTATTAGGATATCTGCGGAATCCATTCTGCCAGAGCAGTTTCAATCCGATTTTTTCCATTACTCTGCGTGATGGATTATTTCTTTCATCACAGCGGGCTATTATTTTTTTTACTTTTATTGTATTAAAAGCAAATTGTTTTAGTTTAAGAGCTGCTTCTGTGCAATAACCTTTTCCGTGATATTTTCGGTTAAAGGACCAGCCAAACTCACATTCTGTTCCATCCTCATTCAGATAGGCGCAGATATTTCCGATGAGCTTTCTACTTTCCTTTTCTATTACCGCAAACTCATAAAAGGATGGCTTCTCTTTTTTCCATTCTTGGTCACATCCGCAAAGAAACTCTAATGTCCTTTCTTTTGGAAAAACTTCTCCAGGTTTTACCGAAAGTTCATACATATATTTTACAACTTCATAATCTGAATTGTATTCATATACTTCTTCAATATCTTTTGCCGAAAGTGGTCTTAATATTAATCGGCTTGTTTCAAGAATTAATTCACTCATATTTTACTCTCAACTTTTTTAATGCAACTTCCATCGAGATACATTCTGCATATCTGTTAGGCCACATCATTTCATTGTAATATCTGTAAGCTGTTTCTTTATTAAAATATTTGTTATCGAATGTACTGTTTGTATACTCAGGGACAATCATTTTGAATCCGTGCTCAAAACCGCTTTTAATTGTGGCATCAATACAAAAATCTGTCTGTAATCCTACAACCATTATTTCTTTTTCATTTTTAGCTTTAAGGTAATCCAAAAGTCCTGTAGCTTCATTAAAGGAATTGTTTACATTTTTGCAGAATATTTTTTCTTCTTTGTCTGGTAAAAACTCTTCATAAATTTCATAATCAGAATCCCCTTTAGAAAATCCTGTTCCAGCTCCATCATCGTGCTGAACAAAGATTATTTCTGTTCCAGAGTTTCTGGCTGCAATCAACAAAGCTTTGATATTTGCTTTTACCTTATCAAATGCAAATAATCTATCATCCATAATTCCTTTTTGTGTATCTACAACTAATAAAACCATTATTAATTCCTTTTTTTTCAAGCTTACTTATCTATGTTTTTTTTTAAACTTTTTTCCTTTTCCTTAAATTTGTCGGATTTTTTTTAATTAACTTAAGCAAGTTTAAACTAACAAACGGTCATTAATTTTTTTTAGTTGACGAACGGTTGTTAGTTTAAAGATAGTTTTGAATTTAATTAAATTCCTAAATTTCCACACTATCTGAATTTTGTTGCACGTGAAACTTTTTTATAAAACTTTTTTAATTATGTTGCACGTGAAACACTGAATACGATTTACAGACAAAAATTGTTTCATGTGAAACAAATATCTTTGATATCAATTTTATTTCTGATTTTTTGTCCGATCTAATAAATGTGGATAAGTTGTTGATTATGTGAATAACTTTTTTTTCAAATGTTGCACGTGAAACAAATTTATAAATCGTAGACAAAAGTGCAAAATTTATAATCAAGTATTTCAGCTATTTAATGGAACGGACGGACATGTATTTTGAAATATAAATGTTTCATGTGAAACATATTCCGGATACATTTAAGCAAAACTAATTTCTCACATAATTTTATATTTGATATCGTTAATCTTTTTCATAATTAATGATCTAAACTATTAAATGAAAATAACCAGAATGTAAGCAAGTAAATGTGAATGAAAAATATTTTGAAGTAGTGAATTTATAAATAATTGAGAAAGGCTACTGCAGACTAAAAATGTTTCATGTGAAACACTTTTAAGTTATCCACAATATCAACAAGTTATCCACCGATGTGGATAAGTAATGGACAAAAAAATAACCGGGGAATTACCCCGGCACCTGATGATTCATTTCGCTTTTGTATAAGCGTTCCCCTCTTACTTTATATTATACTCTATATATTTAATTTTGTCATTAGAAAATCAATTTAAATCTAAAATATTTTAAATATACAAAACTACCGAACGATAGTTAGTTATAAATATAAGTTTTTCTTTCACACGTCTTTATTCCAAAAGCTGCGTATTCGTCATTAGTCATTTCATAAAATTAAAATGAATAACGCTGGAAATACAATTACTTGAGATAACTGACAATGTCTGATGAAAAAAATTTTACTCATAAAAAAACCCAGAAGCATTTCACTTCTGGGTTTAATTGTCATTTATTGTTTTTCTTCTTTATCTTCGTCATTAACGATTTTATCAAGGCCGACAAGGTAATCAGGTTCATCAATTTTAAGAACGCTTACTCCAGAAGAAGAAGGTCCCTGAACATTGATTGTTGAAACCTTAACTCTCAATGTTTTTCCCTGCCCAGTCATACAAACAATTTCGTCTTTATCAGAAACTGAAAGAGCTCCGATAATTTCACCCTTATTGTCGACATTTCCGAATACTCTCTGTCCCCCGGTTCCACGACCGTGAACATTGTAGTCTTCGAATCTTGCACGTTTACCAAATCCTTTTTCAGTAAGAACAAGAATGCTTGAATTTTCTTCAACCTTGATTACAGCTGAAAGTTCATCACCTTCACCAAGTTTAAGACCTTTGTTTCCATGACCAGCACGACCCATAGGTCTGATATCTGATTCCTTAATTCTTAATGCCTTTCCTCTGCGTGAAATAAGAACTAATTCATCATCACCTTTTGAAAGAACTGTACTTACAAGTCTATCACCTGGATCAAGTTTGATAGCTCCAATACCACGGACCTTAGCATTAGCAAATTCCTTGATACAAGTCTTTTTGATAATACCGTTTGCAGTTGCCATAAAGAGGAACTGATCTTCTGTAAATTCCTGGAAGTTAATGATATTTGTAATTTCTTCATTAGCATTGACGGCAAGCAAACTCTTGATATGTGAACCACGGCTTAAGCGGCTTGCTTCAGGAATTTCGTGAACTTTAACCCAGTATGCTTTTCCTTCATTTGTAATGAAAAGAAGAATATCGTGAGTTGAAGCAATAAAGATCTGACTGATGTAATCGTCTTCAACAAGTGTTGTACTGTTGCTTCCTTTTCCTCCTCTACCCTGCTGCTTGTACTGTGTAAGTGAAATACGTTTTACATAACCAAGCTTAGAAATAAGAATAACCACATCTTCTTCCTTGATCATGTCTTCTACATTGATTTCTTCAACTTCATCTGCAACGATTTCTGTCTTACGGTCATCGCCATATTTTTCTGCAAGCTCATTTGTTTCTTCTTTAATCTTCTGTAAAATCTTTTCGTGATGATCAAGAAGATCCTGCAGGTAATCAATCCATGCCTGAAGTTCTTTAATCTGTTTTTCAAGATCTTCAATCTGAAGCTGAGTAAGTCTCTTAAGACGCATATCAACGATTGCCTGAGCCTGTTCATCATCAAATCCGAATCTCTTTTCAAGGGCAAGCTTAGCATCTTCTGTATCACGGCTTTCTCTGATGATTTTGATTACTTCATCAATGTTGTTGATAGCTGTAATCAATGCTTCAAGAATGTGCATTTCGTGTTTTGCAACTTTAAGGTCATAAATTGTACGACGAGTAATTACTTCATCACGATGTTTTACGAAAAGCTGGATTAACTGCTTTAATGTAAGAATTTCTGGTTTTAAATAAACCTGTGGAAGTTTTAATTCTGGTTCATCGTATCTCAATGTTCCTTCTTTGTCCTGAGGAACAAGTGCAAGGTTGATTACACCAAAGTTAGACTGAAGGTCTGTCTTTGCAAAAAGCTGATTCAATACAAGCTTTGTTACTGCACCTTTTTTAAGATCTACTACAAGACGCATACCATCACGGTCAGAAGATTCATCGTTGGCATTCGAAATTCCTTCGATCAACTTATCTCTAACCAATTCTTTAATGCGGGTAATAATATTTGTTGTATTTACGCCGTAAGGAACTTCTGTAAATACGATCGATTCACGACCATGTTTGTCTGTTTCAATTGTGAACTTTGAACGAACTACAACTTTTCCGCGGCCAGTTGTGTAAGCCTTGCGGATTCCATCACGGCCATAAATAATTCCACCTGTAGGAAAATCTGGACCTTTGATGTGTCTCATCAATTCTTCAATTGTGATATCGTTGTTGTCGATGTAAGCTGCAATTGCTGAAGCAACTTCTCTAAGGTTGTGGCTAGGCATGTTTGTTGCCATACCGACGGCAATACCTGTAGTACCGTTACAAAGAAGGAATGGGAATTTTGCAGGAAGAACTGAAGGTTCATCAGTTGTATCGTCAAAGTTTCTGACCATATCAACTGTATTTTTCTTGATGTCTTCTACCATCTCTTCTGTGATCTTAGACATCTTTGCTTCGGTATAACGATAAGCGGCAGCTGGGTCACCAGCAATTGTACCGAAGTTTCCCTGTGGAGTTACTGTAGTGTAACGCTGTGCAAAATCCTGACCGAGACGAACCAATGCATCATAAACTGAAGCATCACCATGTGGATGGTAGTGACCCAATACATCACCGACAATCTGAGCACACTTTCGTGTCTTTCCACCGCTGGCAAGGTTGAGTTTATCCATTGAGTACATGATACGGCGGTGAACAGGTTTAAGACCATCACGAACATCAGGCAAAGCACGCTGAACAATAACTGACATTGAGTAGTCAATGTAAGCCTGCTTTACTTCATCTTCGATAGGAATCTTTATTACAGATCCACCTTCTTTTGTTTTGAATTCTTCCAACATTTATATTTCCTTAGATATCGAGATTTGCGTAACTTGAGTTGCTTTCAATGAACTGACGGCGAGGTTCAACTTCCTCTCCCATACAAACACTGAAAATCTTGTCTGCTTCAATAGCATCTGGAATTGTTACAACACGCATCTTTCTGTGAGAAGGATCCATTGTAGTTTCCCACAACTGTTTACCGTCCATTTCACCAAGACCTTTGTAACGTTGAACGTCAACTTTAGCTCTTGTCTCTTCATCGAATGTTGCAAGAGCAGCATCACGTTCTGCATCTGAATAACAATATATTGGTTCTTTCTTTCCATGCTGAACTTTGAACAATGGTGGCATAGCAAGATATACATAACCATTTTCAATAAGCTGTGGCATATAACGGAAGAAGAATGTTAAAAGCAAAGTACGAATATGTGAACCATCGACATCGGCATCGGCCATGATAATGATTTTATGATAACGAAGTTTTTCGATATTAAAGTCTTTTCCAAATCCTGCACCTAGTGTCTGGATTACAGGCTGAAGCTTGTCGTTGTTCATTACTTTTTCAGGACGAACTTTTTCAACGTTAAGCATTTTTCCCCAGAGAGGAAGAATAGCCTGAGTTTTTGGATCTCTACCCTTTTTAGCAGAACCACCGGCAGAATCTCCTTCGACGATGTAAACCTCGCACATTTCTGGATCTTTACCAGAACAGTCTGCAAGTTTAGCAGGAAGTCCGAATCCGTCACCGATTGTCTTTTTACGCATATTTTCTTTTGCCTTTCGGGCAGCAATACGTGCTTTAGCTTCATCGATAGACTTTTTAAGAATTGATTCAAGAATCTGAGGATTCTGTTCAAAATATAAAGTAAGTTTTTCTTTTACAACCTGATCTACGATTGTACGAACTTCTGTATTTCCAAGTTTATCTTTTGTCTGACCTTCAAATTCAGGTTCAGGAACTTTCATTGAGATTACAACTGTTAAACCGGAAGAGAAATCTTCGTAGTTTAACTTTTCATCTTTGTCGAAACCTTTCTTAAGTTTTTCGTTTGCATCAAAGAATTTTCTCAAAACAAAAGTAAGTGCAGATTTGAAACCTTCATAATGAGTACCACCACCACGAGTGTTGATATCGTTAACAAAAGTATGTGCATTTTCAGAAAATCCTGAATTATAATGCATTGCAATTTCTGTAATTACATCATCCTGTTCTGCGTTGATATAAATTGGTTCTTCAGGAATAATCTGTTTACCAATATCAATTTCCTGAACAAACTGACTGATACCACCATCAAACTTAAGAATCTCTTCTTTAGGAGTTTCAAGACGTTCATCACGGAAGTAAATTACGATTCCTTTATTAAGGAATGCAAGTTCACGAAGACGGTCTCTTAATATATCAAAGTTATATGTAGTTGTTTCTGTAAAAATTGTTTTATCTGCTTTCCAGCGGATTGTTGTTCCGTGTTCTTCTGTATCACCGATTACTTCAACTTTAGTTTTAGGAATTCCACGTTCATATTTCTGACGATAGATATGACCATCACGTTTTACAGTAGCTTCCATCCAGTCTGAAAGAGCATTAACGCAGGATACACCTACACCGTGCAAACCACCAGAAACTTTATAAGCACTTTTTTCAAATTTACCGCCAGCATGGAGTCGAGTCAAAACAAGTTCCAGGGCACTGATTTTTTCAGTTGGATGAATATCAACAGGAATACCGCGTCCATTATCTTCAACACGGACAATATCATCTTTTTCGAGGGCAACAACAATACGATCACAGAAACCTGCCATTGCTTCGTCGATTGAGTTATCTACTGTTTCATAAACAAGATGATGAAGTCCTTTAGGACCAGTTGATCCGATGTACATACCAGGACGTTTACGAACTGCATCCAGTCCTTTTAAAACCTGGATATTACCTGCTGAATAATTTTCTGACATGATTTTCCACCCAAAAAATTTGTTTAATAATCACAATTTTATACTATAAATAGAAAAAAACCGCTTTACAATTATACTTATATTGAAAAATAAAGTAAAGGTGATTTATAATCACCTTATGAGCACTCAAAATTATCAGGTATTCTGGCAGGAAGCACTAAAACAATTAAGTGAAGAATACAAATCAAACGGTAAAGAAGATGAATTCAAAATCTGGTTCAAAATGGACTACGTTGAAGATCATGACAACGTGATTGTTGTAAATGTTCCTTCAGAATTTTTGAAAATTCAGATGATGTCTCGTGGTTATGTTGAACAGATTAAGTCTAAGTTAATGGAAATTACAGGACAATCAGATTTTTCAATTGAAATTCAGTATAACAATGCCACACCTGTTTCTACACCAGTTCCTTCTCAAGAAAAGGTAGAAGTTAAATCTTCAAAAAAGGAAGAAAAAAAGACTGATAAAAAAGAAACTTCTGGTAAACATCATCCACAGCTCATGGAAAAGTTTACGTTTGAAAATTTTGTTCCTGGTGACAACAATAATTATGCTTACAGTGCAACTTTAGCTGCTGCAAAAAATCCAGGAAAAAGCGATACCCTTAATCCAATTCTTTTATATGGTGGAGTTGGTTTAGGTAAAACTCATCTTATGCAGTCTTTAGGAAATTACATTTACCAGCATGATGAAAAAGCAAAAATCTGTTTTATTTCCTCTGAAAACTTCTTTAATGAATTTTACTATTCACTTCAAAATAATCAGATGAATAAATTCAAAAATAAATATCGTAACTATGATGTTTTCCTTTTTGATGATATTCAGTTCTTAATTGGAAAGGAAAGTTTACAAGAAGAATGTTTCCATACATTTAATGGTTTAATGGAACATCATGCTCAGATGGTTTTTACTTGCGATAGACCAATTAATGAACTTAAAGGAATTGAAGACAGATTAAAAACGAGATTCTCTTCTGGTGTTTGTATTGATCTTAAACCACCAAGCTATGAAAACAGAATTGCAATTATCAGAAAAAAACTTGAAATTGAAAAGAAAGTCATAAGAAATGATGTTGTTGAATATATAGCAAAAAATATTCAGATGAATGTTCGTGATCTTGAAGCTTCAATAAAAAAAATTGTCGGTTATCAGGATTTAATTCAAACAGAAGTTACAATTGAAATTGCACAGGATCTTCTTAAAGATACAATTTCTGAAGCAACTGGAAATGCTGTTTCAATGGAAACTATTCTTAAAGTAGTTGCTGATATTGAAAATACATCAATTGCTGATATTAAAGGAAAAGGAAGAAGCAAAAGACTTGCAGAAACAAGACACATTGCAATTTATGTAGCAAGAGAACTTCTTGAATATTCCTATTCAGAATTAGGTGGTGAATTTGGAGGAAGAGATCATACAACAATTTTGTCTGCTTATAATGGAATTGCTGACAGAATTAAAACTGATCCTTCTTTTGAAAAACGCATTAAAGATATTGTGAATTCAATAAAAGAATATAAGAAAATTTAATTGAATTCTTTATTAAAATAGTTGATAATTATATTAGTAAACTGTTGATAGATTGTGGATAACTTCTTCAATGGTGGATAAGTTTATAGATTGTTAAAAACTATAAAAGGTTTCTAAACAATTTAAATCTATTTAATATATAGAATTAAAACACTTATCCACATATCAAC
>JAHAZA010000114.1 GCA_018385415.1 Treponema sp.
TCTAAAACGGCTCAAGCCAGGGTCGTAACGTAGGAGTAATAAAAATGGCAAACACAAACGATACACACGCGTGTACATTGGACAAAATCATTTCTCTTTGTAAAAGACGAGGTTTTGTTTATCAGGCTTCAGAAATCTATGGTGGACAGGCAGGTGCCTGGGACTATGGTCCATTAGGAGTAGAGTTTAAGAGAAATATTCAGAGTGAATGGTGGCATTACATGACTCAGCTTCATGATGATGTTGTTGGTCTTGATTCAGCAATTTTCCAGCATCACACAACATGGAAAGCTTCAGGACACGCTGATCACTTCTCTGATCCAATGATTGACTGTCTTGAATGTCAGGCTCGTCATCGTGCAGATAAAATGATTGAAGACTTTGTAGTAGCAAATCCAGATAAAGATCCTGGAAAACCAGTTGATACAATGACTCATGAAGAAATGGAAGCTTACATTAAAGCTAACATCAACTGTCCAGTTTGTGGCAGCAAAGAAAAGAAATATACAGCAGTTCGTGAATTCAACCTTATGTTCAAAACATACCAGGGGCCAATTGCTGATGAATCACATCTTATTTACCTCCGCCCAGAAACATGTCAGGGAATTTTTACAGACTTTAAGAACATTGTTCAGTCAAACCGTATGAAAGTACCATTTGGTGTTGCTCAGGTTGGTAAATCATTCCGTAACGAAATCATTTTCAAAAACTTCATTTTCCGTACTGCAGAATTTGAACAGATGGAAATGGAATATTTCTGTAAACCAGGAACAGAAGATGAAGTATTTGAACGCTGGAGAACAGACCGCTGGCAGTTCTACTTAAAGTATGGTATTCCAGAAAAACAGCTTAAGTGGCATCACCATGACAAGCTTGCTCACTACGCAAAAGATGCATACGATATTACATACAACTTTCCAATTGGCTTTGAAGAAATTGAAGGTATTCACTCAAGAACAGATTTCGATCTTTCTCAGCACCAGAATTATTCTAAGAAAGATATGTCTTATATCGATCAGGAAGACGGAAATAAGAAATATATTCCATATGTAATTGAGACTTCAGCAGGTCTTAACCGTAACTTCTTGATGTTCCTTTGTGAAGCTTACGAAGAACAGAATGTTTCTACAGAAGAAGGAAAAGAAGACTATCGTACAGTTCTTCACCTTGATCCACGTCTTGCACCTATTACAGTTGCAGTTCTTCCTTTGATGAAGAAAGACGGACTTGCAGAAAAAGCTAAAGAAATCCAGCATCTTCTTAAAGAAGACTTCGTAACTGATTACGATACTTCTGGAACTGTAGGTAAGCGCTATCGCCGTCAGGATGAAGTTGGTACTCCATTCTGTGTAACTGTAGACTATGATACAATCCAGGAAACAAAAGAAGACGGTTCAAAGAATGAATTGTTCAATACTGTAACAGTTCGTTTTCGTGATTCAATGGAACAGGAACGTGTTTCTTTGGATGACCTTGTATTCTTTATCCAAAAAGCTATCAAGAATTACAAACCTGTTGTAAAAGCATAAAAAGATGGAATACATAGGATTAGGTAAGTCTAATCTTTTGGTTAGCCGTGTTGGATTTGGTGCAATGTCATTAAGTGAAATTGATACTGAAGAAAATGCGGCTATCCTGATCCATAAGGCTTACGATGCAGGAATCAATTTTTTTGATATTTCTCATTCAAAGGTTGAAAGTGAAAAACGACTTGGTGCTTGTCTTTCTGGTATTCGCCAGCATGTTATTCTTTCAACTGAGACAAATGCATCAACAAAAAAAGAAATTTTTCAGGATCTTGAAGACAGTCTATATGCCTTGCAGACTGATTATGTTGATTTATTCCAATATGAATTTATTGACGAAAATTATTTTAATCTTGATGAACTTGGAAATAGTTTTTCGTTATTAAAGGAAAGGGGTAAAATTAAACATTGTGGTTTTGCAACTCAGTCGGTTGAGATTGCGAAAAAAGCACTTGAAGCAGATTTCTTTGAAACAATTCAGCTTCCATTCAATCTTTTGACTGGTCAAGATACTCTTGAGATTTACAATCTTTGCCTGAAAAAGGATGTAGGCTTTATTGCTATGAAACCTTTATATGGCGGACTTGTTCAGAATATTCCCCTGGCACAAGGCTTCTTTAATCAATATGAAGATGTAATTCCTTTGTGGGGAGTTAGAAATATAGATGAATTGAATCAAATTCTTTATTTTAATGAGCATCCACCAGTTGTTGATGATAAGTTTAATGAAGAAGTTGAAAAAATGAGAATGTTTTTTAGCTGATATTTTTAGAAAAAAAAAAGACTTTCGTTTGTTGAAATTTTTCTTCAACCATGAAAGTCTTTTTTTATGATTTTTTAGTTACGATGATTTGTTTTCAAGGAACTTAACAGCGTCCCTGGCTTCATCCTTATTCATGACACGTACGATCTTGTTAATTCCTTCATCTGTTTCAACCGTACGAGGTTCCCCATCTGCTGCTGTTTCTCCAAGAATCTGTACGATAGGATTTTTAGGATTGTCTGGATTTACATCACAAACCTGCCCGATTTTTCCATTCGCTAGATATACATAAGCACCAATAGGGTAAATTGAAAGAGAGTAGAGAAGAGCTTTAATGACATCTCCGTTGTACTTAGAATTCTGGTTTTTAAGCATTTCAACCATTGCATCATAAGTTGTACGTGCTTCGCGGAAGTTACGAGGTGATGATATTGCTTCGTATGCACAAACAACTGAAATAATTTTTGCGTAATCAGAAATCTTATCTGAAACAAGATTCTGTGGATATCCTGAACCATCTTCGTGTTCATGGTGTTCAAGAATAGCCCTCTGAATTGGAACATCAAAATTTGCCTGAGCAATAACCTGATATCCTAAAAGTGGATGAGTTGCAATCTTTGCTCGTTCTGCGTGAGAGAATTTTTTATCAGACAGGTAAAGGTATGAAGGGAGCTTAAGCATTCCGATTTCGTGAAGAATACAACTTACTCCAAGTTCCTGAAGCTGTGTAAATGTAAGATGAAGTTTTAATCCAATTACAATTGCAAAGATTGTTGAACGCATTGCATGGCTTACAAGATAATTTTTTGTACGTGTTTCAACAGAAGGGGATATACGAAGTACATATCGTCTGTTTTCTTTAACGAATACACAAAGTTCTTTGACTGTTTCGAAGAGGTCTTCTGAATTGAAATCACCATGTGTTGCAAATCTTGTATAAACAGAATGAATATAACTCATGTATTCGTTATAGACATTCATTACGCCTGTGAGACGTGATTTTTCATTACTAGAATTTTGCGCTTTTGCTAACGCTTCCTTGATGGAAGTGTTCATTTTTGGAGCTTCGTTTTCTTTTTTCTCAAGTGTAATAAACTCATCGGTATCTGTATCTTCTGTAAACTGAGCGATTGATGGGGCTGGAGTTGCTGAAGCATCAATATATAATTCAGTGATATTCCAGGTCATAAGATTTTTGATAAGTTCTGTTGTTATTTTCTGACCGGAACCTAAGAGAAGAAATGATTTGTCTAACAGTAATTCACCTTTGAAGGTCTGATCTGGTTTAATTGCATCAAGTTTAATAGGATTCATTTAAAAAGAAGACTCCACTTCTTATTTATTATCGGCAATATTGTAATAAAAAAATAGAAAAAAGTGCATACTTTTAATATTTTTTTTTGTTAATTATTTATCTGAAATCGCGTAAAAGTACTAAAGTTTTTCAAGATTATCTCGATAATATAAATAGAACGGATCATTACCGCGGACATATTGACATCCAGATGCCTGCGTTTACCGTATTAGAAATTAAGTTGAAAAACTGTGTGAGAGTTTTTCAACTTTTTTTTGTCCAAATTGAGTTTTTTCGAAAAAGAAACTGTATTAAAGATATTTCTGATACTGTTTTATTGCATTTTTTAGCTGACTGTAAATAATGCGGCTTTTCTGGATAGAGTTGAGAATTGAACTTTTATATGGTTTTTCTTTTGAAAGAAGCTCATCAAGCTGGCGTTGAGTAGGAAATACAAGGGCAGCCACATTTTTCGCAGAAGAATTCATAATATAATTATCGATTTTTTCTAGATCTTTAAATTTCGTACGGGCATAAGATTCAGCATTTGCTGAAGGCTCAGATAGGATTTTATCACAAATAAAGTAGCCTTTTTTTGCTTGTTCATACAGGTCTGAAAGAGTGGTTTTTAATTCCTGAAGGGTTTGTGCAAAAAGTTGGGGATCAAAATTACAAGTTCTCTTTTCACAAGACTTAATTAAGTCCATTTTAATGTTATAACAGTCTTCAAAGTTTAGAATTTCCTGAACAGAAGAAATTTTCATGCCTGGAATTTTTAAACTCTGACTTGAAAGAGTGTAGGTTTCATAAGAAGGATATTTTGCTATCTGACTTTCAAACCACCATGCAAACAATTTCATTTTGCTGTCGGTAATGATTTCATCGTTCTGATAATTTACTGATTTTTCATTTGATGCACTGAATAAAATAGAACAGAGGTTGTTTTCAGCAGGAGATAATTTGTTACTGGTACTGTGACTTTTTTCTTCAAATGTGCTTCCTTTGATATGAGTCTTGTTTTCTGGATATCCTAAATCTAAACCGGCCATGAAAATACTTTTTGAACCGATGTATTTTGCAAAATCCCATGCGGAGGTAGAAACTGAACCACCTGCAGTAATTTTTCCAAGGCTTTTGTTTGAAAGAAGTTTGGTTTCAAAAAACTGTCCTAATGGAAACAGACTTTCACAAAGAACTTTTTTTCTACAGTTAAATCTCATGACAGAAGGATAAACACTAGATTCAGTGATTAAAACTGATGAAGGTGAAGTTAAACCTGCAATATGGTTTGCTGCATAATATTGAGGATCGATAAGAAGAATAAAATCTGGTTCAATGTTATATCGCAATAAAGAACGCAATGCTGTATCAACAGCGATAATTACAGCTTTGTTTTTTATTTTGTTTAAATATGGTAAAACCGTTTCCAAGGTTGGCCCTGCTGCACAGACAACTGAAGGAATTTTACGTTCCAGCATATCTTTATAAATTTCAATTCCAGAGCAGGTTGAAAAAGCTTGAAGATTTTTTGCACTGTTTTTAAGCCAAAGTGAAGAAAATCGTTCCAGTGTGTTTGTATTGATGTTTTGCTTTTGTTTGTTTCTTTCTAGTAAAGTAAAGAAATTGGTAAACCATAATTTTTGGTGTTGTGTCTGAGCAGAGCTTGTTATGATTTTTGATTTTTCAATTACATGAAGACTATCAAGTAAGGGGATAATCTGTTCAGGATTTGTCTCTGTTATGATTATGCATTTTTCATGGTTAAAAATTGGGGTCCAGTCTAAAGCACACATTGATGCAAATAAGAATCCTGGATCTGGTTCAATTATAACAATAAGGTTTGAAGCATTTATTTTTGCAAACTCCAGAGGTGCATAGCCTAATCCAATTCCTGCGAAAATCCAGTTTATGTCTTCATCCTTTGCTTCAGAACAGTTGAAAAGCTTTTGAACTTCCTTTATTGGACTATATCCTGAATGAAGAAAAACACCATTTTCTTTTACAGTAAGATTGTTATCTTTTGAAAAAGAAAAATTCCAGAATTGAAATATTTTGTTGAGAATATTAATGTCCTTTTCTACAGTACAGTTTTCTTCATTCTGGGAGAGAAATTTTGAAACGCTTTCAAAATGTGGCAGGAGAATTTCATAAAGCTCCGGAAAGCGTGTTTTGAAACGTCTTGTATTGTTTGTAAAATTTTTATTCCAGATACAAGTCAAGTTTCATGTTCTCCGTAATTGGTGTTCCAGCCTCTGGTTCCTGTCTTACAACCCATCCGTTTCCATGAATGTTAACATTCAAGTCTGTACGGTCAAGAAGATTCAAAAGCTCACGTTTTGCTTTTCCTGTAAAGTCAGGTAATGAACTTCCGACTTTTATCTGATGTGTGCTCTGAATAGAAATGTGGCCACTGTGAATTACACTGGCAGCACTTCCGCGGTTCATACCCATATGGTCGATAATAGTATCTGCAGATTCTTTGATTACAGGGGCTACAATACGGCTTGCGTACTGAATACCCTGTGCTTTTTGAATGACGATGTAAAGAATGATTTCTGGATCTTCTGCAGGGAAAAAGGCCAGACAGTCTGATAAAAAGTCTGTATCTGAGTATCCTCCGTTTTTTGTGTCTGCCATCTGGGCAGTACCGGTTTTTACGCCAATAGGAATATCTCCAAGATTAGCACGCCATCCAATACCTTTTTCAGCACCAGACTGCATGCAGCTTAAAATATATGCGGCAGTTTCTGGCTTAATATTCTGCTGTTTATAAACTGGTTCATGCTGGTAAAGAATATTACCTTCCTTATCTGTAATTTTAGAAAGTAATGTAAGTTGAATGCCTTTACCTTTGTTTGCAATGTAAGTGGCAGCTTCCATCATCTGGATTGCTGAAACACCAACTTCCTGTCCAATTGAAATTGTCATCTTTGAACGTGCAGACCAGTATTTGTCCTTTGTGTCTTTAAGAGAACCTAAGGTTTCTCCAGGAACTTCAAGGGAAGTTCTCTGTCCAAAACCAAAGCCTCTGAGCTTTGCCAGGAACAATTCTGTGTCCATTTTGTCAGTAATTTGCGCTGTTACGTCGTTGCATGAAACTTCTAGTGCACCTCGGGCAGTTAAATAGCCGTGATTTGAAAGACAAGTAATTTTGACTTTTTCTCCTGAAGGAAGTGTTTTTTCAAAAGATCTGTCACAGTAAAAAAGATCATCCTGACGGAATGCGCCTTGATCATAAGCAGCGGCAATACTGAATATCTTGAAAACAGAACCTGGTTCGAATTGAGTCATTGCTGGCCGGTCAATAGTTTCTTCGATTGTTCCGGATCTGTAGTTATTAAGATCAATAGAAGGAAGACTTATGTAAGAAAGAATTTCACCTGTTTTTGCAGATGCTGCAAGAAGCATAATATTTGCTGCTTCTGTTTCTTCAAGTGCATGCTTTGCAATTTTTTCAAGCTTGTATTGTAAATTGGCATCAATTGTAAGGAAAACGTTATTTCCTTGAGTCTGCTTGCTTGTTTCTTCTGTAATGACAGGCGAAAGGTATCTTTGCATTGAATATTCAATACCGGCAAGCCCTGCACCATCATCACCCATATATCCAATTAATTGAGAAGCAAGTTCATTTTCCGGATAGATTCGACCTGGAATTCTGTCAAAGCGGGCAAAGTTGTATTTTTTATCAACACAAATCTGATGAAGTTCCTCGTAAGTAACCTGATCCAGCCTTTTTCTTAAATATATAAAGCGGCTTGTTTTTGGATTTTCTTTGGCGCTTGTAATCTGGGTGGCAATTTCGAGAGGATCTGCAAGAAGGGCTGGGGCAACATCTTTTGCAAAAGCTTCAGGATCTTTGATGCTGCTTGGTGTAACACCAAAATGGTAGAAATTTGTCTGAACTGCAAGAGGCTTTCCATTTCTGTCAACAATAGAACCTCGTTCAACTTGAGGTAAAGCTGGGCTGATGGTCTGCTTAGGCTTAAAAGCCAGGCGGCCAAAGGTCACCAGAAGCAAGATGATAAAAAGAGATGAAAAAACACCTAAAATAATAAGCTTGTGCTTTTTAAAATAGCCATTTACCTGCATATAACTTTCCCCAAAACGTTAGAAACAGGAATAAATCCATAATTTCGTGAATCAAAACTGTTTTCAAAATTATCTCCAATTGCAAGAATGTAGCCTGATGGGACCTCTGAACAATTGTGCATATTGTAGTATTGTTCTCTTGTAAGTGGAATTTTTTTGTCAGAATTTACTATTAAAATATACCCCGAATTTGTTAAATAATCTAGTGGAGTGTTTTCTACAGCAACACAGCGTTTTACGACTATATTGTTATTATATAAATAGATGATAATGTCATTTTCTTTGGGTTTTGCCCATTGGAGCAGCAGTTTTGATCCGAAGGGGTTTGAAATTCCGTAGGCAGCTTTATTTATGTAAATTGTCTGCTGGTCGGTTAAAGCTGGCTGCATGCTGACCCCGTCCACTGTCATTGCTTCAAAGACGAATATTTTAATCAAAGAGGCTATTATGAGCCCTGTAAAAAAACAGTAAAACAAAGGCAAAGTTTTGAATTTCTTCATTATTTTATTCTAATATGTCAAATAATTTATGTCGATAGTTCTAATATGGAAATAATCAGTTACGTGGGTGGCCGTCCTGATAATCGGCAGAAAAAGTTAAATTTCAATTTTTCAACTGCAGTTAAAAGAATTAAAAAGAATTTTGCCAGAAAAAGACCTGTTGCAAAGGCTGTTACTGCTTCAAAGCCTTATTCTTATGAAAATAAACTGAATTTTGATGAATTAAAGATTCAGCTCCGCAAATTTCTGAAATTTGAAAAGAAATTCTGGTGGATTTTACCTTTTGCAGCTGTTCTTGCATTTATTCCTGTGGGAATGGTTAAAGCTTTTGATTTTTTTGAAAGTAGCGCAAATCCTGTCAAGCTTGAAGTAGCAGGGGAGACAGAGTTTGATATTATCAATAAAGAAATGGCCCGCTTTGCTTTAAATTCCTCTACAGAAGTTTCTGAAGATGGTTCTGTATCTGGAACTTTAGTTTCATATTCATTTAAGCAGCCTGTAACATTTACAAGTTATACAGTTAAAAGTGGTGATACAATCAGCGGTATCAGTAAGAAGTTTGGATTAAACAATATTTCTACAATTATTGCTGTTAACAAAATTGAAAATGTACGTGCATTGAATGCAGGAAAGAAGCTTCGTATTCCATCTGTAGACGGATTGATTTATAGAGTTGTTTCAGGTGACAGTATAGAAAAGATTGCAAAAAAATATGAAGTTGATGTTGCAGATCTTCTTGATGTAAATGATCTTGATACAGAAGTTTTGATTTCTGGTGCAGAACTTTTTATTCCTGGTGCAAAACTTGATAAAGAAACACTTCGAAGTGCAATGGGAGATACTTTCATTAATCCTTTGAAAACAAAATCATGGCGTTTGACATCACGCTGCGGATGGAGAGCTGATCCATTTACTGGAGTTAAGCAATATCATCCTGGTATTGATATGGCTATAAGTCAGGGAACACCAATTTATGCAGCATTAAGTGGAAAGGTTGTTGCTTGTGGCTGGTCAAATGTTTACGGTAATTATGTAATTATTGATCACAGAAACGGATATCAGTCGTTGTATGGTCATATGTATAAAAAACTGAGTAAACTGAATGATGAGGTAACGACAGGTTCCAAGATTGGACTTGTAGGAAGTACAGGTTATTCAACTGGTCCTCATCTTCACTTTACAGTTTATAAAAACGGAAAAGTAGTTGATCCGTTAACTTTAATTAAATAAAAGAACTTGCAAAAATGTGCGACATAAAAGTAGCACATTTTTTGCGTTTATATGATATTATTAATCAGGTGATAAAATGGAAGGAATGGTTTCTGAAATTACTCCAATGTGTATCTGTGGCGGTTGTGGAAGAGCAATCGAAAAAAAATTTGTATTTTGCCCATGGTGTGGTCAGTCAAAACTGGCAAAGAATTCTTCAGTCTCAGAGGAAGAAAGGATGGAACAAATTTTTAATCGTCTAGAAGAGATGCAGATTAACAATCGCTTTGAAAGATTAGAAAAAATGGAAAATCAGCTTGACCAGCTGGAAAAAGAGCTTGACGCTCTCGTTTTATGTTCGGAGATGCATAAATGAAAAAAACTTTACCAGCATTGTTTTTAGCAATGTTTATAATTCCTTCATTCAGTTTTGCAGGAATTAAATTTGATAACTTAAATATTAACTCAGAAAATAAAATGCTTTATACAGTAACTCAGAATACTTCAGGTATAAAACCTTATTCTGTGTTGTTTTCATATAACCTTCATGATGAATCTTCTATTGCCCAGAATAATCTTCCGGATATTATCACCTGTTATCCTGAATATCTTAATTCCCTGAATAAAGGAAAAAAAATGCAGGTTAGAAACCGTTACGGTACTGCAGTTTATGATTTTGATAATAACACTTTGAATTGGATTGCTCGTTCTGCAATTCTTCCAGAAAAATCTTTTTCTTTAAGTCCGATTATTACAAGCCCTGATGGTACCTGGATTGTATTTATGCGTAAGGTAGCTTCTTCAACAGGAGAACTTATTATACAGAATGCAGATACTAAAATGTATGTAATTCTGGACAGAGAAGCATCTTACAGTTATACAAATCTTCCTGTAAAATGGTCGCCTGACAGTAAAAATTTTGTATACCAGAAAAATAATTCAGTTTACTACTGTAACCCTGAAAAAATGTTTAAGGGGATTCAACTTGAAGAAAAATATCGTAGAATCGGTAACGGAAAAATTCAGAATGTTCAATGGTGTTCAAATACAAACCTTGCTTATATCGATTCTGATATTATTTATATGATTGATGAGAGGGAACTTTCGTCGCTGGGAATTTATTCTAATTTCTATGATCTTGGAAAAGTAATTGGACGACTTCCTGAACACTTTGATCCAGATACAATGGAATTTAAAATTAATTCGGCTGCAACACAGATGGTTATGGTTAAAAACAATAACTTTGTTTCGTATTATAACATCAATTCTGTAAATACAACAGATTATGTAAAACTATTGAATTACAAATCTTATACTGAAGTATTTGATGGATCCTATAAGTTTGAAATCTTGTGGCCTGAATTTTCAAAGCCAGTAATTTGGACTGATTTTATTTCAGATAGTGGAAAAACAAGCAGTGCTGTTTATCTGTTTAACGAAAAAAATGAAATTGTAAATATTTTAAGCGTAGAAGATTCAACTTCTAATGCTGCAATTTCTCCCGACGGAAAATATATTTCTTTTTCTTCTGGAAATTCTGTATTCATTTATAGTGTAAATCCATGGTCAAGAATTGCTGAAATTAAAGGTGAAAAAACAGCTTCGCTTTGCTGGAAAGATTCATCTAATTTATGTATTGGCGGGGATCAGACTGTAAGACTTTATAATGTTCCATTAAAATCTGAAAATTATTTATTTTTGTCACAGTGTAAATCTGCAACCTGGGATAAGCTTTCGAAAAAAATTATTGCATTGACAGATTCCTATGAAGAATATTTTGTTTATGATGAAGTAAAAAATGTCTGGCAGAAAATTCATTCCTGCGAACCATTAAAAGCGCAGGTACAGAATCAGGATTACAGAATATATAAAGCAGAAGCAAAGAATGCAAGATACGACAATGGAATCTATGTAAGACATCTAAGTGGAAAAGTTAATACATTTGCGCTTTATAAAGAAGCAATGAAAAAGAGTGCACCAAAAAAGAAAATTGCACTTGCTTTTGATTTGATGAATAGTGCAGATGGTGTAAATACTATTCTTGCTCTTTGTGAAAAGTATGATATAAAACCTACATTTTTTATTAATGGGGAATTTATACGCCGCTATCCAAAAGAAGTAAAGAAAATTGCTTCAAGTGGGGCAGAGGCTGCATCAATGTTTTATACATGCACAGATTTGACTGTCAAAGATTTTGAAATTAATCAAGATTATATTAAGCGTGGACTTGCAAGAAATGAAGATGAATATTTTGCTATAACTGGTAAAGAACTTTCACTTTTGTGGCATGCACCATTCTATAAAAGCAATAAAATGATTCGTGATGCAGGAAGTCAGGCTGGATACAGTTATATAGAATTCCCTGTTGAAGAAGATTCAATTGATTCTAAAGCAGGAAAAACTCTTGAAAGTCAGATTATTCCCATTACAGTTGGCGTTAAATCTGACAGCGAAAAAAATGAATTTTATACAAAGCTTGAACTTTTGATTAATTCCCTGATGGATGGAGATTACGAAATAGTTTCTGTTAGCGGTTTGTAAGGAATAAATCGCAGAGACTGATATAACTCATGGCTTCTACAACCGGCACGATTCTTGGACAAAGACAGATATCGTGTCGGCCTTTTATTTTTAAAGTAGTATTTTCAAACGTGATTTCTGCCGGATTGTTTGGAATGTCAGGATTGATTTTTGCTTCGATTGTTCTCTGTTCTGTGTAAATACTTGGAACTGCTTTTACTGCCAGTCTGAAAACAATTGTGTTTCCGTTTGACATTCCACCTAAAATGCCGCCTGCATTGTTTGTATCAAAAACTACTTTCCCGTTTTCAATTCTCATATCGTCATTGTTTTCAGCGCCTGTCATGTCGACAACATCAAAACCTTTGCCGAATTCAATTCCTTTGATGGCACCTATAGAAAGCATGGCATGTGCAAGAACTGCATCCAGTTTATCAAATACCGGTTCCCCAATACCTGCAGGTAAGTTTTCTACCTGACATTCAATAATACCACCGATACTGTTTCCATTTTCACGGTATTCCTGAACTCGTTGGATCATAAGTTCAGCGGTTTTATTATCAGGGGCGCGCATTGAATTTTGTTCAATCTGAGAAAGGTCTATGGACTGGCATTGAACGCCTGCTGCGCGAAGAGTGTATGCTGTTATTTTTAAACCTGGAATAAAAGACTGAAGAACCTGTCGTGCAACGTCACCTGCAGCAACTCTGGCACATGTTTCGCGCCCCGATGATCGGCCGCCTCCACGATAGTCACGGTACCCATATTTTTCAAGGTAAGTATAATCTGCATGCCCTGGTCGCATTTTTACAGCCAGTTCATTGTAATCTGAGGAATGCTGGTTTTCGTTTCTGATAATGATGGAAATTGGTGTTCCAGTTGAGTAACCGTTAAAGACGCCCGAAAGAATTTCTGCTTTATCAGATTCCTTTCGTGCTGTAACTGCAGAGTTTACTTTTCCGTCAGTTGTTACACCAGGGCGTCTTCTGTCTAAGGCACTCTGAATCTGGTCAGCATCAATTTTTATTCCTGCAGGAACACCGTCAATTACAACACCAAGTGCGGTTCCGTGACTTTCACCAAATGTAGTTACTGTAAATTTTGATCCGAATGTGTTTCCTGCCATGAAAATTCCTCGAAATATATAATTTCTATATATAATAATGGAAATCTATTAAAAGATAAAGGGTAATCATGTAAGTAGAAATATTTATAAATACATTGTTGATGGTGCCGCATAATTCTCTGATGAATTTTTCACCATTTGTTAAATTAATGATTTAATCGCTACTATAGATAGTCGCAATATATTGAAAAAAAGACCTATAAATAGTATATTTTAAGCCGTCTAGTTTTAGATGGCTTAAATTTTTTTAAGGGGAAAATTATGAATAAATTAAGAGGAACATTTACAGCACTTATCACTCCAATGTTTTCAGATGGATCAGTTGACTACGAAGGATTCAGACAAAATGTTAAATTTCAGCTTGATAATGGAGTTACAGGATTAGTTCCTCTTGGAACTACGGCTGAAACCCCAACTCTGGAAGAAGACCCAGGTTCTGAAGAAGATACACTTATTCAGATTGTAATGGAAGAAGTAAAGGCTTACAGAGAATCAACAGGAAAGGAAATTCCTGTAATTCTTGGAGCTGGTTCAAATAACACAAAGGATGCTGTTGAATATGTTGAAAGAGCAAAGAAGGTTGGAGCAGACTATGCTCTCGTTGTTACACCATATTACAACAAGCCATCAAAAGAAGGTATCTTCCGTCACTTTGAAGCTGTTTCAAAAGTAGGACTTCCTATCATCGTATACAATATCAAGGGAAGAACTGGTGTAAACATTCCTACAGATGTACTTGTAAGAATTGCACAGCTTCCTAACATTGCCGGTGTAAAAGAAGCAAGCGGTGAAATTTCTCAGATGATGGATGTAATTGCTAACATTAAGAACAAGAAGCCTGACTTTGCTGTATTAAGCGGTGATGATGGACTTACACTTCCTTTGCTTGCTGCAGGTGGAGACGGAGTTATTTCTGTACTTTCAAATCTTTGTCCTGCACGTATGGTAGAGCTTGTTGATGCAGGTCTTAAAGGCGATTTTGCAAAGTGCCGAGAATACCATTACGGTCTTGCACCAATGTTCAAGGCAGAGTTCTGTGACGGAAACCCAACTTCCATCAAGTATGCAATGAACTATAAGGGACTTCCTGCAGGAACTGTAAGACTTCCACTTGTTGAAGTTACAGACAGTGCAAAGAAGACTATTGAAAAAGCAATGGATGAATGCAACATCTAATTACGTTTTTCTGTTAAAGATGTCATTTATCTGATAAATATTGGAGTAAGTTTTGATAGATTTACATTGTCATTTAGATGGAGCAATCACACTTGAAATTGCCAAGACCCTAGGTAATTTGCAGAATATTGAACTTCCTGCAAAAAATGATGATGAGCTTTTGAAAAAACTTTCTGTTCCGGAAACCTGTGAAAGTCTTAATGATTTTCTTCAGTGTTTTGGATTGCCTTTGAGACTTCTTCAGACAAAAGAGGGAATTTCTGAGGCAGTAAGACTTGTTCAGGAAAATGCAAAGAGTCAGGGACTTATTTATCTTGAAATCAGATTTGCTCCACAACTTCATCTGATTAATGGTTTAACGCAGGAAGAAGTAATCCTTGCAGCTTTGGATGGACTAAAGGCAAGTGAGCTGCATACGAACTTAATTCTGTGCCTTATGCGCTCAGATCACAACCAGGATGAAAATCTTGAGACTGTGAAGCTTGCAAAAAAATATCTTGTAAAAGATGAAGGGGTAGTTGCAATCGATCTTGCAGGTGCCGAAGCTCTTTTTAAGACAAAGGATTTTGAAAAGGAATTTTCACTTGCAAGAGATTATGGAATTCCTTTTACGATTCATGCAGGCGAAGCCGATGGCGCTGAAAGTGTAAAGACTGCACTTAAGTTGGGTGCAAAGAGAATTGGACACGGTGTTCGTGTTAATGAAGATCCAGAGCTTCTGGAATATATCGTGAAAAACGAAATTCCTTTAGAGATGTGTCCAAACAGTAATAGACAGACAAAGGCTGTCAGTGATATGACAAAATATCCTTTGCAGGAATATCTTGCAAAGGGAGTTAAAGTCACGATTAACACTGATGATCCTGCAATCTGCCGTACGAATCTGAAGAATGAATTTTCTTACATCGAAAAAATGTACGGAATTACTTCGGATCAGAAAAAGCAATTATTGCTGAATGCTGCTGATGCGGCGTTCTGCAGTGAAAACTTCAAAAAATATTTGAAGGAAAATATATTAAAATAAAATTTCTGGGATGTCTTATTAAATTGAAATCCCTGGAGGTTTACTATGGCCGGAAAAATTAAAGTCGGAGTATTAGGCGCTACTGGAATGGTAGGTCAGCGCTACATTAAATTATTGGAAGATCATCCTTGGTTTGAAGTTACTTATGTAGCAGCTTCTCCACGTTCTGCAGGACAGCCATATAAAGATGCTGTTAAGAACCGCTGGCTTATTGGTGCAAATATTCCTGCTGCCGTACAAGATTTGATTGTTGAAGATGCAAATATTGCTGATAAAGCAATCGGTAAATGTCAGTTTGTATTCTCAGCACTTGAACTTCCTAAAAAAGAGGATATTAAAAACCTTGAAGAAGCTTATGCTCAAAAAGGAATTCCTGTAGTTTCAAATGCATCAGCTAACCGATGGACAGAAGATGTTCCAATGCTGGTTCCAGAAATCAACTACGAACATTTGAACGTAATTGCAGATCAGAAAAAACATCACGGATGGGACAAGGGCTTTATTGCTGTAAAACCTAACTGTTCACTCCAGACATACATGATGCCAATCCACGCTTTGATTCAAGCTGGATACGAAATTAAGAGAATGGTAGTAACAACACTTCAGGCTACTTCTGGAGCTGGTTATCCAGGTGTTCCTTCATTTGATATGATTGACAACATTGTTCCATTCATCGGCGGTGAAGAAGAAAAGACAGAGAAAGAATGTCTTAAGATTCTTGGAAAAGTTGTAGATGGAAAAATCGAAAACGCACCAGGACCTATCGTTTCTTCAACATGTACTCGTGTTCCTGTAATCGACGGACATACAGCTTGTGTATCTCTTGAATTCGGGGAGAAAAAACCAAGCATGGAAGAAATCGAAAAGATCTGGACTTCATATACATCAGTTCCACAGGAATTGAAACTTCCTTCTGCACCAGAACACCCAATCGTTGTTCGCCATGAAGAAAATCGTCCACAGCCACGCCGTGACCGCGAAACAGAAAAAGGAATGGCATGTGTAATTGGACGCCTGCGCCCATGTAACGTATTTGATATCAAGTTTGTTGCATTGAGCCACAACACAAAACGTGGTGCCGCACTTGGTGGTATCTTGAACGCAGAACTCCTTAAAGCTAAGGGATATTTTGATAATCTCTAGAATTTAAACTGTTATGATAAAGACTGTGTTAGTTTCTTAACACAGTCTTTTTTTTGTATTACAATGTTAATCAGTAAATGAGGGAGAAATGAAAATGAAACCATATACACACAAAGTAAATTATTATGAAACAGATAAAATGGCCATTACACACCATTCAAATTACATCCGCTTCATGGAAGAAGCTCGTGTAGATTTTCTTGAACAGATTGGTTTTCCTTTTGATAGAATTGAAGCTGAAGGAATTATTAGTCCTGTAATCCGCATTGAATACAGTTATAGAAAAACAACAACCTTTGCAGATGTTATCTCAATCGAAGTAAGGGTAGAAAAACTTACGCCAGTAAAATTGACATTAGGCTATACATTGACATGTAATGGTGAAGTATGCGGACTTGGAAAATCTGAACACTGTTTTTTAAGTACAGAAGGTAGACCTATCATTGTTGAAAAAGAAAAGCCTGAATTTTTTAAAGCACTGAAAGATACAATGGCGGAATAATCTTATTACCTTACAGAAATGAAAATTAATTAATTGTATATGCAGGGATTACAGAGTACATCTGTAATCCCTTATTCATTTATTTTCTAAAACTGTTAATCAAATCTTTGTACCAGTAATAGCTGTCCTTTGGAGTACGCTTCTGGGTTTCAAAATCAACGTGTACAAGTCCGAATCTTTCTTTGTAGCCGTTTGACCATTCCATATTGTCCATTAACGACCAGTGGAAATACCCTCGGACATCAGCGCCGCTTTCGATACCTTTTGAAAGTTCTTCAAGATATCTTTCGGTAAATTCAATTCGCTGTGGGTCGTGACATTTTCCGTCGCGGCTTACAATGTCGGCATTGCTCATTCCGTTTTCAGAAACATAAATTGGTTTTTTGTATCTGTCAGAGATGAACTTAAAGTAGTAGTTCATGCTCTTTGGAGTGATTGGCCATTTTGCACCTGTAATGTCCATTCCGCAAGGGAAGTCTGCAACGTGCCAGCCGTCATCTTTTACGCCAGGAGCAGAGCCTGCAGCAATAGGACGGCCTTCATAGATGTTGATTCCCTGAATGTCTGTTGGTGTTGAAATCAATTCCATGTCACCATCTTTAATTTCCGGCATCTTGTCTTTAAAGATTTCAAATGCTTTTTCAGGATATTTTCCAAAGTGAATTGCATCAAGGTAATAAATCAGACTGTTTGCATCAAAGCATTTTGAGCCTTCAAGAGGTGCATATGCTTGTGGATTTGCTTCTACACAATTCATTGCTTTGATGAATGCATCGTAGTCTTCTTTTGAATCTGTAGCAGGGTAGTTACCAAGTCCGTTCTGTGCACAGCCGATAAGAACATTCTGTTTTGCATTTGCACGAACTGCTTTTGTCATGTTTCCGTGGCTTAAAAGCATGTTGTGAACGATGTTGATATGTTCTTTTTCTGAAACCTGGAATCCAGGTGCCATCCATCCCATGTAGCCGCCGATAATACAAGGCATTTCGTTTAATGTAAAAAACTTTGTTACACGGTCAGAAAATCTTTTTGCAACTTCTGCTGAATAATCTGCAATCCAGTTGTGGATGTCACGATTACGCCAGCCTCCTTGAGTTTCTAAAATTGCAGGAAGGTCCCAGTGATAAAGTGTAATCCATGGATCAATTCCGTTTTCTAAAAGCTCATCGATAAGGCGGTCATAAAAATCAAAGCCTTTTTCATTGATTACTGGCTTTAAAATTCCTCTTTCATTAGTGTAAGAAAAACATCTTGGCCATGAAATTGAAAAACGGTAAGCGTTTACACCAAGGTCCTTGATGAGTTTTACATCTTCTTTATAGCGGTGATAGTGGTCACAGGCAATGCGTCCGTTTTTGCCGTCACGGATACGTCCTTGTTCATCTGCATATACATCCCATATAGAAGGAATTTTTCCGTCTTCAGAGGCTGCTCCTTCAATTTGATAACTGGAAGTAGCACAACCCCAGATAAAGTCTTTGTTGAAATTCATAAAAATACCTCCAGTTGTTAAAGTTTAACAAAATTATAACATAAGACATGGGAACATTTATATAAATTTATGGTTTAATTGTTAATTTTGTATCTAATAATCGTAAAATTTGTTAATATAACAGTATGAAAAAACATATATTTTTATCATCAGTTTTAATAATGTTTACAGCTTTACAAATTTTTGCACTTTCCGGCGAAAAAAAAACGGGACCTAAGAAAATTACTGAAAGCTGTTATTACTGCAAACTTGATAACGGACTATCACTTTTTATTAACGAAAACCATACAGTTCCTCTTACCTACATTGAAATTGCAGTAAGGGCAGGGGCCATAACACAAACTCGGCAAACAGCAGGACTTTTTCATCTGTATGAACACATGATGTTTAAAGGAAATTCCCTCTTTGATAATTCTGCAAAAGTACAGAAAGCACTTTCTGATATGGGTACTGCTTCATGGAACGGAACTACAGGTCTTGAATGTGTAAATTATTTTTTTACAATTCCATCAAGTGAGCTTGAGAACGGTCTTAAGTTCTGGAATGCAGCAATCAGAGAACCTCTGATGGACGAAAAAGAATTGGAGGTAGAAAAAAAAGTTGTAATTTCAGAAATCCAGGGAAACGAGTCGAGTCCTGACAGATACATCGGTTACTATATTAATTCCTGTTTGTTTCCTGATGCCCCATGGCAGCTAGATCCGTCAGGCAGCGTAAAAAATATTGAAAACGCAACTGTAGAAACTCTCCGTGATATTCAGAAAAAATATTATGTTCCAGAAAATGCTGCCTTGTTTGTAGGCGGTGATGTTGATCACGAAAAAGTCTATGAGCTTGTAAATAAGATTTACGGAAGCTGGGAGAATAACGATGTCCTTCCTGAAGAAATTGAAAAAGTAATCGTAAAACAGTCAGCGACACCTTTTGAAAAACCTAAGCTTGTTGTAGTTCCTTATGATAAAATTTCGCCACCAATGGCACAGGTAAACATTATTTACCGGGGACCTGATTCTGATTTTGATGCAGATGAAACTTATGCAGCAGATCTTTTAGGTTTTGCAATGGCAGAACCTGAAGGAGATTTTAAGCAAGCTTTTATAAAAATGGGTAAGGAACTTTGCATTCCTTATGATCCGGATTATGTAAGTACAGGTTATTCAACAAGAAGACGTACTGGTACAATATCTTTTAGTTCTGTAATGATTTCCAATGAAATTGAAAGCGTTGCTGACCGAACAATTCTGTTCTATGAAAAAATTGATGAATATATGAAAAATCTTTCTGGTAAAGATTTAATTGTTCCTTTGGAAAGCAGAAAGAAAATTGCAGCTCGTCTTCGGGATGATAATGTAATGGATACCGAAACTTTTAAAGGTCCTCTTTCAACACTTAGGTACAATTGGGTTTCTAACAGTTTGGATTATTATCTTTCGTATAATGACAAAGTAATTTCTGCCACAAATGAAGATATTCAGAATTACATAAAAAAATATATTGTTGAAAAAAATCCTATTGTTGTGGTCTATGTAAATTCTGATGTTTATGAAAGAACAAAAGAGAAATTTGAAAAATCAGGTTTTGTTAAGGTTGATAAGACAAAAGCTTTCTGGTGGCAGAAAACAGCAGGGGATGAATTATGATAAATATTAAGTTAAAAAAAATACTTCTGGCAGCATTCAGTTGTTTCTGTTTGTCAGGAGCCTTTGCCAGAGAATATAAAATTGAAAATACTTATGAGCTTTCAAGTGGTACTTTAAAAGAATACAGGCTGAAAAATAAAATTCCTGTATATATGAATACTGATGTACCAAATCAGGTTAATGCAGTTTACATTGTTGTTGAAGAAAGGACTGAACACCCGGGACCTGAATATTCTGGTCTTGAAAGCAGTCTTTTTGAAATGATGACCTACGGATCAAAAAAATACAGATATGAAATAATTCAGGCTTTGGGGTACAAGTATCAGAGTTCAATTGGCCATTATTCACTATACTCCGGTTCTGTCTTTACTTTGAACTGTATTAATTATTACATGGATGAAATCCTTCCTGTTTACCTTGACTGTTTCATCAATCCTTCTTTTGATGAAAAGCAGTTTGCTTTGTTAAAGCAGCATCTGCTTCAAAGTATAACCAGTTCAAAAAATAGTCCTGACAGTATTCTGTTTGACACAATAAGAAAGCAGGTTTATAAAGATTCACCATTACTAACATCGACTTCTGTTAAAGAAGAATCTTTTGATAACATTACAATTCCTAATTTAAAAAAATGTCATGAAAAAATTCTTGATGCAGGAAAGATAAAAGTAATTGCAGTGGGAAAATTTGATGAACAGGATTTTATCTCTAAACTTGATGCTACTCTTGGAAAACTGAAAAAAAGAACATTTCTTGCAATGAATGATGTATATAAACCATTGAATATTGGAAGTGAAAAAGTTGTTCTTACTCACAAAGATGCAAAAGGTTCTGAAATGATAGTACGTATTTTTGAAAGTCCTTCTGTCTTATCTGATGACTATGTATGTGGCCAGATTACTTCTGATATTTTCTCTACAACTATGTTCAATATTATCCGCGAAAAATACGGTGCATGTTATACTCCGGCAAGTCAGATAGAGTCAAGCTACAATCCTATTGGTATTGATTATGGTTCACGAGTTTCTGATTTGGAAAATTTTGAAAAGTATTATGAAGAATGCGTACGGCTGATGCTTGAAGGTAAAGTAATTTCAAGCGTTGATGGTGAGAACATAATTTTTGATTCTGTTGAAAACGTTCTTCAGGGATATAAAAATTCCTACATTACAAAAAAATATACTTCCCAGAGCACAAGCTCCGGTATTGCATCCCGTATTGCGGCAAGCATTCTGCAGTTTAGTGATCTGACGACGGCTGATAAAATTCCTGAACAGGCTATGAATGTTACAAGTGAAGATGTGCTTCGAGTGTTTAAAAAATACTGGGTTGATGGAAAAAGCCAGTGGTTTTACATGGTTGGAGAAGAATGATTGTTTAAAGGGGAATGTTGGGTAGCCTTTATTCCCTTTTTTATGTGAAAATTCTCCTTGCACAGGACAAAATCTTTGTATACCTTGACATTACAAGGGCATTTTAATATTTTTAAAGTCGGAATTTGCCTTAAATTGGGCAGTTTATAAGGAATTTTAATGTCAAAAAAGATTTATGTTGGTAACTTAAGTTATTCAACAACAGAAGAAACTTTGAGAAATCAGTTTTCTCAGTTTGGTGAAGTAGAAACTGTAACTATCATTATGGACAAAATAACAAATCGTTCAAAAGGATTTGGTTTTGTTGAAATGACAGATGATGATGCAGCACGTGATGCAATTTCTACATTAAACCAGAAAGATATTGATGGCCGTAAGGTTCGTGTTAACGAGGCAGAAGAACGAAAAAGTCGTCCACGTTTTGACAATAGCCGTCAGTAGGGATGTTTTCCCGCAAGCTAAAATTAAATTTAATTTTTTAAATTAAAGAAATAATCATATACAGGAGTTTTAAGATGATTAAGACAGTAAAAGATGTTGACCTTAAAGGTAAACGCATCATCATGCGCGTTGACTTCAACGTACCAATGAAAGAAGGAGTAGTTCAGGATGATACACGTATCATGGCTGCTCTCCCTACAATCAAATATATCCTTGAACAGAGCCCACGTTCTCTCGTTCTTATGAGCCACCTTGGTGACCCTAAAAAGGACGTTAAAAAAGCTCAGGAAAAAGCAGAAAAAGCTGGAAAGACTTGGACAGACGCTGATGCTGAAAAATTCATCAACGGCAAAAACCGCATGGAACCAGTTGTAAAATATTTCTCTGAAAAGCTGGGAAAAGAAGTTACATTCCTTCCAGATGCACTGGGACAGAAGGCAGCAATTGACGCTCTTCCAGAAGGCGCAGTTGCAATGCTCGAAAACACACGTTTCCACAAAGAAGAAACTTCTAAAGATCCAGCTGAACGGGATATAATGGCAAAAGAACTTGCTACATACGGAGATATCTTCGTAAACGACGCATTTGGTACAGCTCACCGCGACCAGGCTTCTACAGCTTCTATCGCAAAATTCATGGGATGTGAATCAGTTGGTGGATTCCTCATGGAAAAAGAAGTTAAATACATCCAGCCAATGGTAACAAATCCAGAAAAGCCAATGACAGCTATCATTGGTGGTGCAAAAGTATCATCAAAAATCGCTGTTCTTGAAAGCCTTATGAAGAACGCTTCAACACTTATCGTTGGTGGTGGTATGGCTTATACATTCCTTAAAGCACAGGGACATGAAGTTGGAAAATCTCTCGTAGAAGACGACTTCCTCGACACAGCAAAAGACCTTCTTGCTAAAGCTCAAGAAAAAGGTGTTAAGATCCTTCTTCCAGTTGACCACGTAGGGGCTAAAGAATTTGCTGACAAAGATCCAGTAGCAGTTGATGCTGTTGATCTTCCAGCAGATCTTATGGGACTTGATGTTGGTCCAAAAACAGTTGCTCTTTACAAAGATGCAATCTTGGCTTCTAAATCTATCGTTTGGAACGGACCTGTTGGAGTATTCGAATTTGAAAACTTCGCTAAAGGTACAGAAGCTGTTGCTCGCCTGGTAGCAGAAGCTACAGGAAAAGGTGCTATGACTGTAGTTGGTGGTGGTGACTCTGTAGCTGCTGTTAACAAGTTCCAGCTTGCTGACAAAATGAGCCACGTATCAACAGGTGGTGGTGCTTCCCTGGAATTCCTGGAAGGAAAAACATTACCAGGTATAGCAATATTAGCAACTAAATAGTTGCTAATATTGCGTGCGAGTTTTGCGGATGCAAAACTCGGTAAGCAACCGCAGGTTGCGACCTATTTTGGCTACAAAGTAGACAAAACTCGTTAGCAGCCGCCAGGCTGCGTAGTATTGCTGCTTTTTAAGTTCGAAAAGGAGAAAAATTACTGTTTTTTACGGTATTTTTCTCCTTTTTTTTACTATTTCTTCTATAAAAGGCAAAATATTTGCAATATAAGTATGATTATGTTATACTAAAGAAATGAAAGAAACAGACTTGAATTATGGGGTTTTTTCAAAACCGAAAAAAAACCTTTCTGATAAAAATGAAGATCAGCTTGAACAGAATGTGAAGGTTTTAAATGCGCACTTTCAGAATTCTTGTGAAGAAAAAAAAGAAAAATCAGAGAAAGATGAATCTGTTTCGATTGTTGCTTCCATTGAGCCTGAAGACGCCGTAACCATTGATGTAAGTGAAACAAAAAACCAGGCTGAAAATAATTCCTCACATAACAAATATAAAAAAACTTTTATCGGCGTAAAATTAATTGCAATTATTTCAACTCTCGTTGTTATTTCAATGGGATTAATCACATTCCTGGTATCCTATTATGTAACTAAAGATACCCGTGCTAATGCTGAAACAACAAACTTTACGTTAAATTCCAGAACTGCTTCAGATGCAGAAAACAGAATCAATTCTGTAGTATCAAATGTTTCATTGTTCTGTGATCTTTTTGATGATCCTTCAAAATCCCATGAGGAGCTTGTTCTTGATGCGGCTAAATTCTTTGACAGAAATTCTGAAATTGCTGCAATCGGATTTTTATCTCGTGAAAAAATTTTTACTAACACTGCATTTTTCGTTACAAAAGATATTTCTACAGATCTTGTAAAGGCTTATATTGATTCAGAAGCTGAAGCAATTGATCAGGCAAAGAATGGTGTAGTCTGTGTTGAAAATGCTTCTCCATTTTTTATGAATCCTGTTATTTCAATTTTTTATCCTATTGTTATAGGCTCTGATACAGAAATTGTAGTTGCAATATTTTCAAGTGAAAAATTATCTGAAAGTATTTCAACAGGTCGAATCAATGAAACATTCCTTGTTAATGATAAAGGTATTGCCTTGATTCATCCTGATTCCTCTGTAATGATGCAGGCCGGAGATCTTTCTGATAATAAGTTTGTAGCAATGGTTATTGGAAATAATTCCAGCGGAATGCAGCAGAGTTATGTCGATGCTGATGATGAGGAATATTTTGCAGCTTGTCAGAAAATCTCAACAGGAAACTGTCGTGTAATTACACAGGTTAAAACTTCCGTAATACTTGCAGCAATCAATGCAACAACAAGAAGAAATATTGCATTAACAATAGCAATTCTTTCTGTTGCAATTGTAATCATCTGGATTTTTGCAAAAACATTAAGTGTTCCTCTTGACCGACTTACTGCTGTTACAGAAGAAATCAATAAGGGAAATTTCAATACTCATTTGTTTGATAAATTAAATGTAAAGAGAACTGATGAAATAGGAATTTTAAATCGAAGTACAAAGGCTGAACAGGATATTTTAAACACTGTTACAAGCCTTACAAATAAAGGTGTAACAAAAGCAATCGTAAGAAAAGAAATTGATTTTGAACCACACCTTAAAGATATAACAGTTTTCTTTTCTGATATCCGTGGTTTTACTGCTGTTTCAGATAGTTTTAATAAACGATTTGGTGAAAAATCTGCAGCAGAAATTATCAGCTTTTTAAATGATTATATGTCGCGAATGGTTAACTGTATTTCAATTACTGGTGGAGTAGTTGATAAATTTGAGGGTGATGCAATTATGGCAGCATGGGGTGTTCTTCGTGATGACAATCTTGCTTATGAAGAGATGCCTGATGATAATGAAAAAAAACAGGAATTAAAGGAACATCACGAAAAGCATGTAAAAAGTGATGCCCTTAATGCAATTAAAGCATCATGTGCCATGCGTTATGCATTGATGAAATATAATAAGGACGCTGATAGTTATACTAAGCTTCATAAAAATAAACCATTAGCAAGCTGGAAACCTCATATCCGTATTGGTTGTGGTCTCAATTCGGGACGTGCAACAGTAGGTTTTATGGGTTCCAATGAAAAAATGGAATTTACATCAATTGGTGATGCGGTAAACCTTGCAAGCCGCACAGAAAGTTCTAATAAGCTTTGTGGAACAGATATCCTTATTGCGGAAGCTACTTATAATATTTTGAAAACGGATTACATCAGATGTAAAAATAATAACTACACACTAAAAGATGAAAATCTTGAAAATGAAATTGTTGTTGAAAAGATTCCTGTTTCTTTTGAGGTAAAAGGAAAAGGAAGACAGCATTTCTACGGTGTTGTAAATATGCCTAATTTTAATATCAAAAAGTTTTTTGCTGTTTCTGAGCCAGAGTTTGAAATTGATGCTGACTGTGAAAAAGCCATTGGCCCTAAAGGTCCACAAAATTTATCAGAGGTTCGTATTATGTTAGGAATCCCTGAACCTGATTTTGCGAGTGTTAACTTGGATGCGGAAGAAAACAAAATCAATATTAAATAGTATTTTATTTATTACAATCTGTTTTCTCATTTGTGGTGCAAGTCTTGGATATTTCTTTACAGACTTGAATAGAACTACTGTGCGCACTGATAAACAAATCGCGACAATTGTATTTAAGAAAAAAATTGCACAGAGAAAATTTTCAGATAGTGTAGTATGGGAACGCCTTCAGGAAACATCTCCTTTGTATAATGAAGATATTATCCGTACGGATGTAGCTGCTGCTGCAAAATTGAAGTTTTCAGATGGTGATGTAAGTGTAGATCTTGATGAAAAAACAATGATTCAGATTTTTTCAGGAAAAAACGGTGAATTAAAAATCGCTGTTTCTGGAGGAAACTTTACAGTTGATACTACAGAAGCCACTTCTGCTATCAAAATTGATCTCGGAAATTCAATTATTAATCTTGAAAAGGGAAGTCGTCTTTCAGCTTCTAATTCTGATGGTAACAGTTCCATTGTTATTTCTGAAGGAACTGGAGTTATTACAAATCATGAAGGAGAAGAGGAATTTATTCTTGCTGGAGATACTGTAAAGATTGATGAGTCTGGTTCAAAAGTAAAGATTCCTGTTACTGTAACAAATCTTGATGTAGTACAGAAATATTTAGTATTTGAAGGCCAAAAGCAGAATGTTACTTTTAACTTGAATATTGATTCTAACTATGGCAGTAAGAGAATAACTTTTGAAGCTTCAAATACTTCTGATTTTGCAATTGTAAATACTAAAGCAGAAATTTCAGATTCTGATAGCTTTACTATTGATCTTATAAAAGGAACTTATTATTACAGATTCTATCCTGAGGAACAGGTAAATGATTCCTTTAACGGAAAAATTATTGTTGATGAAATAAAAGTTCCAAAACTTATTTCACCAAATCACAGTTTTACATATGAATCAGTAAATGTAATGCCAGATATAAACTTTGTTTGGGATAGCGGACTATATTGTGATTACTGTCGTCTTGAAATCTATGATGAAAATGACATTATTAATCCTGTAATTTCTCAGGAAGTGACAGGTGATTCCATAAAAATTTCAAGTCTTAATGAAGGTAAATATTTCTGGAAAATAATTCCACATTATGGAATCAACAATATTGGATTTAAAGATATTGTTAGTTCTCATAAATTTGAAATCGTAAGACAAAAGCTTAATTTAACACCTGAACTTTCTATACCAGCAGCAGGTTCAAATATTATTTTAGGAGCAGACGATAAAGATATTCTTTTTGCATGTAAATCGGATGTAAAAGCATCTGAGTTTAGATTTGAAGTTTCATCAGATAAAGACTTTAATAGAGATGTTGTCTATTCTTCAATAGAAAATAATGTAAGAAGATCAGTTCCTTTATCAATTAAAAAATTACCAAAAGGAACTTACTTCTGGCGTGTTGTAAGAATTGATCAGGATAAAAATGAATTTTTCTCTTCGGTCAGAGATTTTACGGTTTCTGAATATATTCCAAAAGCTACACAGCTTGTGTATCCTCCAGAAAATTATTCTGTAGAAAGGGAACGCTTAACTGCAACTCAATTTATATGGAATCTATCAGAGTCAATTAGTAAGCTTAAAACTCAAAGTGTTGTTGAAATTGCAAAAGATGAAGCATTTACTCAGATGGTTCAGAGTGTTAATTCAAATGGAATTTCTTATACAGGATTTAATATTCCAGAAGGTAAATATTTCTGGAGAGTTCGCGCCGTAGATACAGCAGAAAATTCAGAAATTGAAAAAACAGGTTCCAGAGTTTTAAATGTAATTAAACCTCTTGATGTGCCGGAAATTATATTACCTGCAAATAATTCCACATTAACAATTTATTCTGGGAATGCTGTAAAACTCTCCTGGAAAGAAATTCCTGAAAGTGATTATTATGTTGTTAAATTTATTGATGAAAAAAATAATACCGTTATCTCTCAATATGATTCAATAAAAACTAATGCAGTTAATGTTTCACTTCCTTCTGATAAGAAAATTAAATGTTCAGTACAAGCTTTTTGTGATGAAAAAGAAAATTCCCCTGAAAGACGCAGTAAGGCTAATGAAGTTAGTTTTAATATTAAGACTGTTTCAAAAATTCGTCTTGTTGCACCTAAGAATAATGCCCGTATTGAAGGTCTTGCAGCATTAAAGAAACCTGTTGTATTTGCATGGACTGAAGATACACAGGAAAAAAAGAAAGAATTTATTCTTACAAAACTTTATCCAAATGGAACAACAAAAGTTATTTCATCTGTTAATAATCCAACCGGATCTGTTTCTGTAAGTCGTCTTACTGCAGGAACTTACAGATGGACTGTTAATGCTGTGACTAAAGAAGGTTTTTCAGTTTCTCCAGATAACAGTTTTACATTCACTGTTTCTCAGGTGCCTGATTTACCTGCTGTAAAACTTAATGTTCCATCTGATAAATTTGTTATTGATATTGATTATCTTCGTGTAAATAGAACTATTCGTTTTAATTGGAGTCCTGTTACAGGTGCAACTGATTATAACTTTGTCCTTTATCAGAGAAATCCAAATGGTACATTAAAGCGCATTGTTAGTGAAAACATAACAGAAACAGAATATGTTTTTACTGATTTAAAAGCTCTTGATGTAGGAACTTTTGACTGGCAGGTAACAGCTTTTACTCATGCCTATGATGGATTTGAGGAACAGAAGGGGAAAATTTCTTCGTCTTCATTTGTTGTTAATTTAGATCTTCCTGATACTGTAAAAACCAAAGATCCTGGAAAAATGTATGCAGAGTAAAAAGTTATTTGTATCTACATTTATAAATTTTCTCTTTACAGTTATGGCTTCGTATTGTCTTTTTGCACAGGAGAATAGATTTAAACAGAAGCTTGAATGGGAAGCTGAACCATACGCACTTGAATACAAAGTTGAAATTAAAGGTGCTTCAAGTAGTTCTGTTTCAAAAGAATTTACAACACAAAATTGTTATGTTGAGTTTTCTATGGCTCCAGGTGAATATTTATATCGTGTATTCGCATATGACTTTTTAGGTCGTGAAGCATCATGTACTGAATGGGAAAACTTTACGATTACAAAAGCTTTACAGCCAAAAGTTAATCTTAAAGATGTAAATGTTACTGTTGATGGAAATAGTAAACGACCTGTAACAATTCCAGTTGATGTGGCACGTATTACAGATGAATCTACTTTAGTTTTTGTTAATACAGAAACTGGTGAAAAAATTGAAGGTATACTAAATACTTCAAAAGCTGAAGATGGAAGTGTTTCATCTAGTTCTGTTGTGTTCCCTAATGTTTCTATTGGTGAATGGAAAATGGTTGTTACAAATCCAAGTGGTCTTTCAACTGAATCCGAACCAGTTTCTGTTTCTCCAGCTGGCAAAAAAATTGTTATTGGAAAATCTTCTGTAAAAACTTCAGAAGATCAGAGCCAGATAAAACCTCCTGTTGAAGTTGTTCATGCTATTGAGGAAGATGTGCCAGGTAATGATCAAAATGATGATAAAGAAGAAAAAATAGAAGAAAAAGAAGAGAAATTAGAAGAGAAAAAAGAAGAAGAAATAGCAGAGAAAAAAGAAGAGAGAATAGAAGAGGTTAAAGAAAAGAAACCTTATGTTGTTCAGGATATAAATCTGCTTGTTGGTATGCCAATAGGATTCAGCTTATATGATGAATTTTTTAATTCTTTGAGTAATGTTATTAAAATGAATTGGTATGTAACGACAAAAATACAATGGCTTCCTATTGATATTAATAATATTCAGATTGGTCCTGAATTAAGTTTTGCAAGTCTTCCATTTATGTATGATAATGACAGCCTTTCAATTTTAACTAATACATACCTTTATCAGTTGAATGCTGTTGTTAAAATTAACCTGACAGATAAAATCGGTATTAATGCAAAAGCCGGTGCCGGTGTTTCCACTATTTCAGTATCTTCACGAGATTATGTTAATGCAGATTCTTTTGAACAGGCAAAATGGTTTGGATATATATGTGCACAATGTGGTGTAAGCTTTGTATGGATTCCTGCTAAACATTTTATTGTTGAAACAGGTGTGGATTTTACTCATATTTTTATGCCAGATGTTCAAGCGGGAATTTTTGAGCCATATTTAACAGTGGGAGTAAGGTTTTAATGAAGTTTAATAATAAACAATTGCATTATTTAATTCTCAGCTCTTTAATTGCTTTGATCTTTACATCATGTGAAGTTTCATGGTTTGCAAATTTTAAGGATACCATTAATCCTGATATCAGTACAAAAATTACTTTTTATTCAGTAGAGGAAGCTTCGGCTGGAGGAGATCCTGTTTATACAACATCAAATTATTATAGAAATGGAGAAGTGTTAAATTCTGAAAAACTTCCTGGCTTTACTGATTCAACTGTAGCATCATGGAATCCTAATGCAAGACTTGCAGGCTGGCATTTTTACAGAACTACAGATCAGCTTACAGATATGACTTCTGATGGTGTGTTTGATTCATATACACCAGATGGAACAGAAATTGATCTTTATGCCTTATGGTATTATGGATATTATATTGCAACATATTTTGAAGATGTTTCAGGCAATCCTGTTTTAACTGGTGATCCAGTTTTAGACTGGGGAAATGCTGGAGAATCGACAAATATTCTTCCTTCTGCTGTTGAAGGTTTTACTCCGATTGTGGAAAATGTGACTGTTGATAAAACAGTTCGTAATACTGCGAAAGTAATATATAACAGAAATGAGGTAACACTTCACTTTGATCCAAATGGTGGAAAATTAAATGGATCTACAGCAATTTATGATGATATAAATAAATATGGATTACAACTTTCAATTTCAGATCCAGTAAAAGCAGGCTATACATTTAAAGGCTGGCTTCCCCCTCTTTCTTCTACAGTACCGGCTGTTGAAACAACTTATGTAGCTCAGTGGCAGGATTGTGAATTTACTCTCTCTTATGCAGACTGGAATGCTGGTTTACCAGATGCAAAAGCATGCAGTGCAGATATTTCAAATTTTATAAATCCTCTTCCTGCTACATATAGTCTTGGAATAGAAACAGAATTACCAAATCCGATCTCTACAGCAACCCTGGAAGATAAGATGGAATTTGCAGGTTACTTCTATGATGCAGACTGTACAAATTCCCTTTCAAAAAATGCCTCTGGAAAATATTGTCTTAAAAATACAGATACTGGTGATAAGACAATTTATCTTAAATGGAAATATAAAGTTGTATATGTTGATCCAATAAATGGTGATGATACTAATACCGGACATAAAGAAACTAATCCAGTTAAGACTATTTTTGAGGCAAAAAAATATCTTGCTTGTGGTCAGGATGATAGTTCGATTGTATTAATTTCAGAGCTTTCTGATTCTGCACAGATAAGTGCATTAAGTGGAATATCAACGACCTCTTACCATAATGCTAAGCTTGTTAACTCATCTTTAGGTAATTCATTAATTAGTGTAACTGATAACGTTACATTAAAGGATCTCGTTATTGAGAGCAATGCATTTTCGCCTGGAATTACTGTATCAAATGGCGTACTTACAATTGATAATCTTACTGCCAATGTTGGAAGTTTTGGTGCTATTTCATTAAAAAATAGTGGAAGCCTTCTGATTTCTGGAATTTATAATTATAACAGTACGTCAGATTCTTCTTCTGCGGTTCAAATAGATTCAGCATGTTCTGGATCATTATATATGTCAGGAAGTGGAAAAATAAACTCTTCAAATCCTGTTATTCTTTCTGATGGTCAGAAAATTACAATATCTGGACCTCTTACTCAAAGTGGAATTGTTGCTACAATAAAATCCGATGCACCTTCTACATCACCTGTTGTTCTTACTGACAGTGTAGGTGGAACACATGTTTCTTCTTATTATAAGATGTTTAGCTCTGCAAATGCTGGTTACAACATCAACAGTGCAGGACAACTTGTTAAATCAAGTTCCATTGACCTTGATCCTTCAGTGCCATCTATTACTGAATATAATCCAGGTGAATTGGAAACAACTGTAATCACTAAAGTAAGCGGAGGAGACACAATTGTTACATTTAAGGTTTCTGACGAAGCTTATGATAAAATTGCCCTTTCGGGAACAGAAAAATATATTCAGTATACAATTGATGGTGTTTATGGAAATGTAAAGATTACAGGCAGTGCAGGTAACTATATTGCAGAGCTTAATCTTACATCCCTTCGAAGTGGAACAGAACCTACAGTAACACCAGTGGATTTGCAGACTGGCCTTCATTCACTTGTAATTTATGCAGAAGCGGATGATTCATTTAATGATGTAATTAACACTAAGGAATATCAGATTTTTGTAAAGTAGGAGGAATAGATGAAAAAAATTAATGCATTTGTTTTATTATTAGTTTCAGCATTTTTTATATTTTCCTGCAAAATAAATTTTAATGAATTTGGGCTGGATACAAATACAGATTCAGGACTTTTAAATATTCCTGAAGGAAAAACTCTTGTAACAGTTAATTTTTCTCTTTTTAATTCTTTTTCAAAAATTGCAGGAATCCCAGATTTCAGTTCTCTTGATATTGATAAATATGTTCTTACTGCAAAAGCTGATGGACAGACAACGAAGACTGTTGATTTAACAGCAGGAGCAACTGCTGCAAATATTTTACTTGTAAATGACATTGAATGGACAATTATCATTGAAGGAAAAAATGCTTCTGGTAAAACAGTAGTGAAGGGAGAGAATAACTTTACACCCACTGCGGTGGCTAATTCTTTAACTGTTAAAATTTCTCCTTACCAGCAGACATCAAAAGATGGAACACCAATTCCCGGTTCAATAAAATTAAACATTGAATTTCCTCAGGAAGATTGTACCCTTAAAGTTGATTGGTACATTGATGAAACTTTACAGGGAACTGTAAATGCTGATGTAAGAACAGAAAATGTAACCAAAGTTTTTGAAGCTTCTTCTGTAGAACCTGGAATCCACAGAATTACCTTGAAAATTTTTAATTCCAAACTGTCAAGTGAAGTAATCAACAAAGTTTATGATCTTGTTGTTTACAGCAATATGGAATCAAAACTATGGCATAACAATTCTACACCACAAGAAAAAATTACTTTGACCACCGATGATATTATCCCAGTGACTTTAGAAGATTATGCATTCTATGTTTTAGGAGATGGTGCAACTAATTTGACTGGTACTTATGAGTCCGTTGCTCAAATAGTTGGTAAAAAACGTGCAATTAAATTTGATACAATTCAGGAAGCAGTTAATGCAATTGAAGATGCTGACCCTGATGGAAAATATAAATCCTGCATTTATATTGATGGTATGGTTATGTCAAATGCTCCATCAGGAGCCTCTGAAATAGTAAGAATTGGAAACGGTATTAATACACCTCATATATTTATTAAAGGATACAATAATGCTGCTGCCATTTTTAATTTGGATTATGCAACAGATAATACCCGCATTATTACTGTTAATTCCAATGCTAATGTAGAAATTGAAGGTGTTACATTAATGAACGGGAATTTTTCTGAAAATGGTGGCGGTATTTATTGTAAAGGAAAATTAACTTTTTCAGGAGGTATTACAAATTGTTCTGCTAAGTACGGTGGTGGCCTATACTGTGAAAGTGGTGACATTGATTTTAAAGGGGAGATTTCTAGCTGTACTGTAAATAATTCAGGTGGTGGAATATATATAAAAAGTGGAACGGTAAAAGTTCATGATTTTGAAATTAATCAAAATTCAGCTAGTAATTCTGCTGGCGGTGTTTATATAAATGGCGATAGTTCAGTCAAAGCCATTTTTGAAGATGGTAAATTTTCTAAAAATATTGCAAAAAAGGGAACAGGTGGAGCAATAACTTGTGCTGCTCCGTTAGGTTCAGATAATGGAGACTACATTTACAATGCTTGCTGTAAAAATGTTCAATTCATCGAAAATAAAGCAGAAGGAAACTCGACTAATGAGGGTCAAGGTGGCGCAATTTTTGTTTATGCCGGAAAATACCTTGCTTTGATTGACTGTTCAACAGAAGGTAATACTGCAGAACAGATTGGATATGGTACTGAAAAATATAATGGTATTTATAATACTGGAATAATTTATTTTGGAAATACTGTAGATATTCAAGACGGTTTGCACGTGAATAGTGCTGTAAGACTTGCTTCAAATGTGATACCTGCAGATGGAAAAAATGTAATCGCTACAATTTATCCATCTTCTTACACAGAAGGTAAAGAAGTGTTGAAAGCATATTCTGGAAGTTTGACATCAGACATGATTTCTTATTTTCAACTCTCAAATCCAAACTGGAAAATTGACACTAACGGTAAACTTAATCAATTACCAGCTGCTTCTGGTGACGGAACTATAAGTTTTGAAAATGATACATTACAATTCTCACTTGATAAAACAACTGTTGCATCAATTTCTGATACGTTAAGTATTTCACTTGATATTACAGATTCTTCTGGAAGTATAATTAATTATATTCCGTCAACAATTGGAACAGTAATAGATAATTTTACTATTAAAGTATTCTGTGGTGGAACTGAAGTAACTTCTGATAATATTTCAGGATTTAAGATTGAAAATGGTGTAATTACAATTCCTGATACTATGCCGGATGATGATTACACTATTACAATTAATGGTAAATATATCTCTAATGGTCAGGGAATCAGTGCAAACCTTTACTTTACGGTTCAGAGGTAAAGAGGCGTATTATGTTGAAAAAAATATTTAAAGATCTTATATCTGTTTTATTAATATCATTTATCTCTTTTGCATTTGTTTCCTGTGAAGGAATTTTCAATAGTCTGAATCTAGCTGATACAAATTCTGAAATAAATTTCATTACAAAAGATGGAAAAATTATTGTTAAAGGAAATGTTAATCTTCAAGGCGCAGTTCCTGAAAATATGTCAAAAACGGCAATGCCTGATTTTTCTTCTATCACTTATGTAATTACCGCAACTCCTTCTGAAGGGGAATCTGTAGAAGTTACAGCTTTATCCGACGGTTCTTTTTCAATTGAACTTTATCCAGGTTCTTATTCTGTTAAAGTCGAAGGTTATAAGACAGCAGATACAGAAAAAAAGACAATATTAAAAGGAAAATATGTTAATGCTGCTACAGAAGACCTTTTTAGTGTAAATGGAGACGTTTTATCAAGCTTGCATCTTACAGTTTCTCCTGTTATCTCTGCTGCGCCAGGTGAAGATTTATTCGGAACTGTCAATCTTTCAATAGGGCTGACAGATTCCATAATTAAAAGCTGGAAAGCAACATGGTCTGAAGATGGAGCTTTTGTTGAAAAGAAGCAGAGCAGTTCTTCTTTTTTAAGTTCCATCAATTTTAATCTTGTAGCTGATGGACAGACAGAACAGAATAAAAAAGTTGGCTCTTATTATGTAACATTTGAATTATTCTCAGAAGAAAATTATGTAAGTCCTGTACTGTTATTCTCAGAAATGATCAATGTTTTTGAAAATGCGGATACATCAATGTGGATAAGTCATGGAGCATCTGATTTTATACAATCAGATGGAACTATGACCATAGCAAAAACTCAACTTGAAAGCAGAGTCAATTTTTATGTAAATCAGTCTACAGGTAATTCTTTAAACCCAGGTTCTTATTTTCAGCCCCTTGATAATATTCAGGATGCTGTTGATAGAATTATCGCCTCAAATGATGGTTCTAAGAATTATACGATTTATATCTGTGAAGACTATACTATTACAGACGCACTGAATGCTAAACTCAATGAAAAATCGGTAGTATATATTTATAA
>JAHAZA010000047.1 GCA_018385415.1 Treponema sp.
CTAAGTTTTGATTATGAAAACTTCATCAAAATGCTTTGTGCTGATGTAAAAAAAATATATGAGTCAGACTTAAAAAACATAAATCATCCATTAATTATAAGCATTCTTCCATTAATTTCATATTTAAGAAATAAAACTCCAAGCCTTACATTTTCTGAAGCTGTAAAACTTGCATTGAGTAAAATTCTAGAGTATACTTGAATATTATGAATAGAAAAATTTTTACTGCTATAATTATTGCATTATGCAGTGCATTTGTTATTACTGTTGCTGCAACATCAGTTGTATTGTATTCAGATTATAAAACTGGGGCAGCCGCTGCTGAAATTCGTTTTAATAAACTTTTCAAACAAACAGAAGAAACTATTTCAAGAACTTCTGTTCCTGACAAGCAGTTCATGGATTCATTCAAATCTGCAATCGGCAGTACAGAGTATTATTACTCGATTAATCTTAAAAGTGGAACACAGGATATATATCTTCTTTCAGACGAACCAAAAACAGCATCACAACTATTTACTGTAACAAAATCAAGACGCATTACAGAAGGATCTACAATTGATTTAACTTTAACAGTTGTAATGTATGCGATTCCAACAACAATGGTTTATTCTCGTTTACGAATTACTTTCCTTATAACTCTGTTTATTACACTTTTAAGTGCACTTTGTCTAATTTATCTGTATGCTATATCAAAAAATGAAAAATCTAATGTTAAAAATGACAAATCTAAGACTTCAGATTCGGACGATATAGATATTGATTTTGGTAAAACTGACATAGATTTTGATTCAATGGAATCTAACGAAAACGAGTTAGAGCTTGATTCATATTTTGACTCTACTACTGACCCTGACCAATATGATTTTGAAACATCTTATATCGCTCCTGAATCAGAAACTGTGTCTAACAACAACGATGAAATATTAACACAAAATTCTTCATTTGAAGCAGATTCAATAAATCCTAAAGCAGATTATGAACAAGATTCTACCGAACCTGTATTTGATTCTGATAATGTTGAAAGTGTTATTGGAAACACTGATTTTTCAGAACCAGTAATTGAAGAAACAATTAACGAACCTGTTATTGAACAAAAAGATGCTATTAATTTGGGAACTGTTGAAAAAACTGAATCAGATCCTGAAATTGAATCTTCTCCAATAGAAGTTCAAACTAAAATTGAAACAACTACTAATACTTCTGAATCATCTTTATATTCTACAAAAACAGGTTTTACTGAAGAAAAATTTCTTGTAACAAGACTTGAAAGTGAGCTTTCAAGAGCTTCAAGTTCTGAACTGGATCTTTCTCTATTGTTAATTAAAATTCCTGAAATTAACTATGAAGATCCTTGTGGAATTGAGTGTTGTAATCAGATTCTTAATATTTTCCATTACAGAGATATAATTTTCGAATATAAAAATGATGGAATTGCAGTAATCATAAACGGTGTTGATATTGACAAAGCAATGGAAACATCTGAACAGATTTATGCTGAATTATGTTCTACATTAACTCAAAATAACAAAAACACAAAACCATTAATTGGTATTTCATCAAGAACTTTAAGATTTATTTCTGGAGAAAGACTCATACTTGAAGCAGAACAGGCATTACTTCATGCACAGGATGATGCAGATAGTCCTATCATTGCATTCCGTGTAAACCCTGAAAAATACCGCAAGTTTATGGCAAATAAAGAATAGATTTTATTTATCAGAAGTCTGTGAATCTTTAATTTTTTCAAGATTTTCCTTCAATGGTGCTATTTGTGCTGTTGAAGGATATTTTTTTTCGAGATAGCTTAAATTAATTTTTGCGGTTTCGTAATCTTTAAGAATAATTAATACACTTACATAATTAACAAGAGTTTCAACATTATCCGGATCTGAAGCAAGAATCTGCTTATATAATTCTGCAGCTTCTTCAACATTTCCATTCATAGCTGTTAAATATGCCAGAGTGTTTTTTAAGCTTTTATTTTCTGGATCTTTTCGAAGAATTGTATTAAATACAGAATAGGCTTTATCGTATTGTTTATTCTTTGCATAACACTGCCCTATTTTATAATAAGCGGCATCATGCAAGGCTCTATCTTTCATTGCAAATTCATAAAATTCAATTGCTTTTGAATAATTTTCAAGTTTAAAATATTCTTCTGCAATTGAATAATATTCAGAATACATTTGCTGCACCCGCACTTTCTTCTCCCCTGGAACCATTACAGAAGTGGTTTTGCAGGAAGAAAGACTCATTAGAAACACAACAAAAAATAGTAAAAATCTATATTTCATATTAATTTTATAAACCAAGCATATTTGTAAGTTGCTTAGTATTCATATGGACACCAGTCAATTGAATATGTGTTGGTGAAACTCTTTTGATTTCGGAGTCTGTTAATCCTAATGTTAAAATCAACATAGAAATTGCAGGCTTTACATACTTTTCATTCTGAAATTCAAGATCCAATGTAAGTTCATATTTATCATTTGGAAGTTTTGAAAAATTTCCTTTTGCAAATACAAGCTTGAAAACTCTTGAAGAAACATCTGAACCAATTAAATTAGATAGAAATGCCTGAGGACGAACAATATAAAAGTGAATTGAAGGAACATCTTCACAAATCCACTTATAAAGATCAGAGCTTTGCCATTCAGATCTATATTCAGTTACAAAATCATTCTCAGAATTTCCAATACCATTAAGGATTTCAAATTCCTTTTCATACAGATCAAGCATTGGTAAAACATTTGGTGAAATACATATTATATTTGAACCAGGAAATGCAAGCTGCATTTTATCTTTTGCAAAGTATGAATATACAGGTGAAAAATCAGTAAAACCTTTTGCATTATATTTCTTTTCTTCATATCCATCTTTCTTTAGAAATGATGAAGCGACAGATGGAAGTGAACCTTCTACTGCGATCTGGACTCTTTTTTTATCTGCTCTTGATCCAAAAGAAGCATAAACATCTTCAAGCTTTGAAACAAGAAGATTTGCATCAGATTCCGACATTCCTTTTGTATATGCAAGAACAAGCTTCTGGCTGAGTTCTTTATTTTCGGCCACAGGAATATGAATATACATTGCACCTTCATCATCAAGCACATCAAATGCATATACAGGAACTGTTGCAACCTGTGGTGCAGTCTTACAGCTGAAAACTGCAAGACTGAGTCCAAGAGCTAAAACAATTTTTGAAAGACAAAATAAGGACTTATTTCTTTTCAACTTTTATACTCCATGTTTTATCATCAGCTTCAACTGAAGTAGCTCCGTCAATTGAATCAACCCATGCAGCTTCTACAGCAAGAGTTTCTGATTTAATAAAGTCAGCGAAAATTTCAAATGCAGCTTTAAGTTCTGCATCTCCACCAACAGTAAGTTTAATTCTGTCAGTTACTTCAAAACCGCTATCTTTACGAAGGTTCTGAATACCGCGAACAAGGTCACGTACATAACCTTCTTTTTTAAGTTCATCAGTAATCTTAGTATCAAGACCTACAGTCAAAGTACCTTCATTGATTACTTTTACATCTTCTTTTTCGATACGGTCAACGATGATCTTTTCTTCTGTAAGATCAACAGTCTTATCACCTACTTCAATTGTAAGTTTAGAACCATCAAGGATTGACTGAATTGCACTCTGTTCGAGAGCGATGATCTTAGAAGCAGCATCCTTCATCAAAGCTCCAAGTTCTTTACCAAGAACCTTGAAGTTTGCCTTTGCTTTGTATTCTACAAGTTCATCTTCTCTTTCGTGGAAGATTACATTTTTAACATTAAGTTCTTCTTTGATTGAATCAAGCATTTCTGCAAGAACAGTTTTTTCTTCTGAGTTTCGTGTAACAAGAGCAACGCTTGCAAGTGGCTGACGGTTCTTAAGGTTAAACTGGTTACGAAGGCTGCGTCCCATAGAGATAGCCTTCTGAACAGTATTCATTTTAAACTCAAGTTTTTCGTTATGGAATCTTTCATTGTAAACAGGATAGTCCTCAAGGTGAACAGATTCCTTGTCTTCAGCAGTCTTAAGGTTCTGCCACATTTCTTCTGTAATGAATGGAACAAATGGAGCTGCAACTTTTGCAAATGTCTTAAGTGCTGTATACAATGTTTCGTAAGCTTCTGTCTTGTCACCATCATTTTCACTCTTCCAGAAACGTCTTCTAGAACGACGAATATACCAGTTATTGAGCTGATCAATAAAGTCAACAATTGGATCGATAGCTGCAGAAAGATCATACTGTTCCATAGCTTCTGTAACTTTCTTTACAAGAGACTGTGTTACAGACAAAAGCCAGCAGTCAAGTGGATTTTCAGGAAGCTTGTTGTCAAATGCATGACCTGTACAAGTTATACCGTCTATGTTTGCATATGTTACAAAGAATGAATATGAGTTCCACAAAGGAATGATGATTGATTTAAGAACTTCACGTACCCCATCATCTGAGTAACGAATTTCATCAGCTTTAACAACTGCAGAGTGCATCAGGAACAAGCGGATTGCATCTGCACCAAACTTGTTGATAGCTTCTACAGGGTCAGTATAGTTACGAAGGGATTTTGACATCTTGCGTCCGTCAGAAGCAAGAACGATTCCGTTTACGATACAGTTTTTGAATGCAGGCTTATCAAAAAGCTGTGCTGCAAGAACTGTAAGTGTATAGAACCAGCCACGAGTCTGGTCAAGTCCTTCAGAAATGAAGTCAGCTGGGAAGTGTTTTTCAAAATATTCCTTATTTTCAAAAGGATAATGCTGTTGAGCATATGGCATACTTCCAGATTCAAACCAGCAGTCGAATACTTCAGGAATTCGTTTCATTGTTCCTTTTTTACATTTTGGACAAGTGAAAGTAATCTTATCTACAAACTGCTTGTGAAGATCTTCTGGATAAGTTCCGCTTAAGTCTTTGAGCTCCTGACGGCTACCAACACAGAGTGTGTGTTTACAATCTGGGTCATCACAACGCCAGATAGGAATTGGGTTACCCCAATAACGGTTACGGCTTACTGCCCAGTCACGACTTCCTTCAAGCCACTTACCAAAACGGCCTTCCTTAATGTGAGCAGGCTGCCAAGTAATCTGTGAGTTTGCTCTTAAGAGTCTGTCATGATGGTCTGCAACTTTTACAAACCATGAACCGATTCCACGATAAATAAGTGGAGAATTACATCTCCAGCAGTGTGGATATGAGTGAACGATTGTATCGCGCTTTACAAGCTTTCCTTCGTTTTTAAGGCGTGCAATAATGTCTTTGTCAGCATCTTTTACGAAAACGCCCTGATAATCAGGAACTTCTTTTGTAAACTTACATTCAGCATCAATTGGTTCAACGTTAGGAACACCAGTTCCACGAAATACCTTGTTATCTTCTTCACCAAATGCAGGAGCAATATGAACGATACCAGTACCGTCTTCTGTAGAAACGTAGTCAGCATTGAACATACGGAATGCACCTTCTGTACACTTCTGACCAGATTCTTCTTCACATACTTTTGGATCTGCAAGAGTAGCAAAGTAAGGGAACAATGGTTCATATTTTGCACCGATAAAATCTTTACCAGGATGCTTGTAGATGATTTCGTAATCTTCAGGATTTTTATAGTAAGCTGAAAGTCTTGCTTCTGCAAAAATGTAATAATCACCAGATGCTTTGTCCAGAATCTTTACGTATTCAACTTCTGGTCCCATACAAAGCCCCAGGTTTGAAGGAAGTGTCCAAGGAGTTGTTGTCCATGCAAGGAAGTAAGTTTTTCCATTAGCCATGTCAGGATCCTTTACCCCTTCAGGAGCTTCTGTAATTTTAAAGCGAACTGTTACAGTTCCATCCTGAACATCTTTATAGCCCTGAGCAAGTTCGTGAGTTGAAAGAACTGTAGAACAGCGGGGACAGTAAGGAAGTATATATTTTCCTTCGTAGATGAGACCTTTGTCCCAGAGTGATTTTGCAACCCACCAGATTGATTCCATAAATTCTGGATTCATAGTTTTATAGTCGTGGTCAAAATCAACCCAGCGTCCCATACGAGTGATTGTTTTACGCCATTCAGCTGTGTATCTTAAAACTGAAGCCTGACAAGCTTCGTTGAATTTATCAATTCCGTAATTTTCGATTTCGTGCTTAGAGTTTAGTCCAAGTTCCTTTTCAATAAGGTTTTCAACTGGAAGACCATGACAGTCCCAACCGAAACGGCGTTCAACCTTCTTACCTTTCATTGTCTGGTAGCGAGGAATAATATCTTTAATTGTGGATGGAATAAAATGTCCAAAGTGTGGAAGTCCAGTTGCAAAAGGAGGACCATCATAGAATACAAAGTCTTCAGCACCTTCACGCTGTGAAATAGATTTCTTGAAAGTATCGTTCTTTTCCCAGAAGTTTAATACTTCTTCTTCCTGTTTTGGGAAATCTGTTTTTGGATCCACTGGCTTATACAAAATAAAACCTCTTTATATTTAAATTATAAATTTATGACAAAATTTTAATCAGTATAATGAAATTTGAGAAAAAATTCTACTATATTGGAAAAACTGAATAACAAAAATATAAGTAGGAATTAATAATGCAATCCTAACTTATACTTTTCGTAAAACTCTCTCTGTCGTTTTCGTACAGCCTGAATAATCTGGTTTCCCATTTCAAGGTTCTTAATATCTTCAAGGTGCCAGTCAAGCTCAGCAGGTGGAAAAGGAGGATCTTCAGGTGGGGCTTTTCTTGCATTTGAAACCTTTACAATTTCCATCATATTCTGCAAACTGCAATTGTCCTGAATTTTATTCATGTATGGTTCACCAAAAGCGATTACATTTTGTTCTTCATTCATAACATAATCAGTAAGCGGAAGATTCTTTCGTTCCACATTTCTGATTGTAACAGATCTTCCTGTAACACAAGTATAAATATTTCCTGCAGAATTTATATGTTTAGGAACTTCGTATTTATATTTACCGTCAGAAAAGAAAGCCTTTTCAGATGAATAAGGCATATTTGTTTTCCAATAACGAATGTAATAAATAGAATCCTTTGTTATATAAGTTGAAACAAGATTGTCACTTACTATTGGCTTACTTACAAGAATTCCACTAACCTTGCCTACTGAACTCCAGGAACCGTTTAATGGATTTTTGTCCTGAATATCATTATTTTCATCTTCTGGCAATTCGTTTGTTTTAATTGCAAAATTAAGATAGAGTTTATTATCTATTACACATACCGGAATTACAACTCTTTCCTTTATTCTTGGATACTGAACAATCATTTCATAAGCACAACAGCGCTGAGAATTTATTAATGGCTTAAACTGAATTTTTATATTCTGAATATCACGGAAAACAGTATTATTTATGTCATAAGGATATTCAGTATTTTTTCGATTAGTTTTTTCTGCAGCTCTATCTATATACCATCCGTAGAAAATCTTAAGATAAATCCAAATATAATTATCATGGAAAAGTTGAATATCAGGGCTTACAATCTGCTGAAGCTCACTCTTTTCCTGAAACATGATATATCTGTCTGATCCTTCCCAAATTCCATTAAAACATATTGGAACTTCATCAGTAATAATCAATTCATCAGGCGGTTGAACTTCAACCTCACCAGGCACCTGAACTACTTCCACAGAAGAATCTGGTTCTGAATATCTACTTGCATCAGGAATATCTGAAATTTTTTTCTGAGAATAACAAAAAGTAAGAGAAAAAATTAGAATACTGATAAAACTTAATGACTTTTTCACAGTATAAATATCGGTTTAATTTAAAATCAAATTAACGATTTGACTTTGAAGCAAAAAGTTTTGTAATTTCACGGGCATAAAGTTTTTCAATCTTATGACGCATAACAATTTGCTTTGCATTAATTTCTTTACCAATCTGGAAACTTTCAGGAAGAATAATGAATTTTGCAACTTTCTCACATGTTCTAAATCCATTCTTTTCATCAGTAAACCGATCAATTTCTTCACGAATTAAATTCTGAATTTCGCTTGTTTCCAAAAGTGTTTCATATGTGTCGTAATAAATATTATTTTCTTTTGCAAAATGAAGAATATTATCTTTACGACAAACAATTAAAGCACCGATGTACTTTTTATCCTGACCGACTGCAACACAAGACTCAACATAAATACTTCTACAGATTGCATTTTCAATAATCTGAGGCTCAACGTTTTCACCACCCATCAATACAATGGTATCTTTTGCACGACCAGTAATTGCGATTTCATTATTACTTGAAAGCATTCCAAGGTCACCAGTATTAATCCAGCCTTCGTTATCTATAATCTTCTTTGTCAAATCAGGACGTCTATAATAACCTTTCATTACCTGACGACCACGGGCAAAAATAAGACCGCGCTTTCCAGGTCCTAATGGAGTTGACGAAAGAGGAACACCATCCTTTTCAGGTACAACTTTTACTTCTGCAGATGGATAGATTTTTCCAACACAGCCAGACATTGGCTTTTTAGGACTACGGACAGAAAGAATCGGTGCAGTTTCTGTCATTCCATAACAGTCAAGAAGAGGAATTCTCAAGGCCCGGAAAATCAAATCGTTTTCAGGTTGAAGACTTCCGCCACCACAAACGCAGGCTTTAATTCTTGTACCAAATTTACGTCTAAGTTTTCTTACAACAGTAAGGTATCCAAGACCTGCAATTGGAGCAATTAAAACAAAAGGAATAAATCCTATGATTCTGTCAAGAATTTTCTGTCCTGTTGAAAAGCGGCAGATCCAACCACAAACTCTGTCATGAGCCCATGAAAATCCTTTTGCCCAGAACATAGCAATATTAAAAAGGAATAAAGAAAAACCACTTTTACGTTTCTGTTCCCTATACCAGCTCTGTGTAAATGCATCCCAAAGTCGAGGAACACCAACAATCCAGTGAGGATTAATTGCAGCGATATCTTCTTTCATAAATTCAACAGCTGGTTTTGAATATGCGATACCACTCTTTAATGCAATAATGAAATATGTGTAAACACGTTCCATAATGTGCCATACAGGCAAAATGGAAAGCCACATATCACCTTCTTTAGCAGTGTTAAGTACATCCTGAATAACTTCACATTGTGCCATAAAGTTATCATGAGAAAGCATTACACCTTTAGGAGTTCCTGTTGTTCCAGACGTAAAAATAATAGTTGCTAAATCTGAGCCCTCTGTTTTATCAATTTCGGCTTCAATTTCAGCTCGCTGTGCATCAGTTGATTTTTTTCCGTTATCTTCAAATTCAATAAACTTGTGAACTCGAATTCCAAGCAATGCAGCTCGTTCCATTGTTAAATCTGAAGGTGAATCAAAAAGAATTGCATCCTTAAGTTCAGGAACTTCATCAATCATATCAAGGACTTTAATAAGCTGACGTTCATTTTCAAAGAAACAAACCTTGCAGGATGTAAAACTTAAAATAAAACGAATTTCAGTTCCCATGGAATCACATCCACGAGGAACATCTGCCGCACCTAGACATAACAAGGCCAGATCTGTAATAAACCATTCGCGACGATTATCAGAAATTAAACCCACAAGATCTCCACGTTTAATTCCGAAATCTTTTAAAGCACAAGCAAGATTTAAAATATGACGATAAACAAGCTTATAACTTTGATATTCATAACTTCCGATCTCATTTTTAAAAGCCTGAAGAGTTGTATCAGGACTTTCCTCTACAGATTTTCTTAACATCTGTGGAATAGTTTTTCCGAGATTACGAGGAGATTGAGATTTGAAGTGCAAAAGCCAGTCTATACTATACATCTTTTAAAGTATAAATGAGAAATGAAAGTAATTCAATAGATATTTATAAACTAAGAAAACAGCAATATTTGTAAAAAAAAAGATTTTTCTATATAATTCTTGTTATGAAAATTACTTATCTTGCAAAACTTGGTGAACTTACTTTAAAAGGTTCAAACATTAAATCATTTGAACAGCAATTGGTTCGAAACACAAGAGACTTTTTAAAACATATTCCTGTTGATGTTATTTTACGAGCTGGAAGAATGTACATAGAAGCAGAAGATGAATATTCCGAAAAAATAGAATTCTGTTTGAGTCATCTCATTGGTATTACAGGCTGGGCTCGTACTGAAACTTGTGAAAAAAATATTGAAGCAATAACACAGACAGTTACAAAACTTGGACTTATGGCTAAAGAAAATGGGGCAAAGACTTTCAAAGTAGATGCAAGAAGAAGTGACAAATCATTTCCAATGGATTCCTATGAAATTATGAGAGCTTCTGCTTCTGGGCTTTTTGATGACGGTTCATTAAAAGTTGATCTTCATAATCCTGATATAATAATTTATGTTGAAGTTCGAGAAAAATGTTTTGTTTATACGAATTCTCATATTGGCTGTCGCGGACTTCCTGTAGGAACAAGCGGTAAAGGCCTTTTACTTTTATCAGGAGGACTTGACAGTCCTGTAGCCGGCTACAGAATGCTTCGTCGTGGAATGCGTGTCGAATGCGTTTACTTCCATTCATACCCTTACACATCTGAAGAAGCTCAGAAAAAAGTAGAAGATCTTGCAAAAACCCTTTCTACATACGGAATGCAGACAACCTTGAATATTCTTTCATTTACAGATGTTCAGATGCTTATAAAAGAAAAAGCACCTGAAAGCTGGAGTACAATAGCACTTCGCATGTGCATGATGACGGCAAGCAACATGCTTGCAAAACACATAAATGCACAATGTCTTATTACAGGTGAAAGTCTTGGTCAGGTAGCAAGTCAGACTTTGGAAAACATGGCTGTTACTGAATCCATGGCAGAAATTCCACTATTAAGACCTTGTGTCGGATTAGACAAAGAAGAAATCGTACAGACTGCATATTTTATTAATACATACGAAACTTCAATTCTTCCATACGAAGATTGCTGTGTACTTTTCAGTCCAAAACATCCTGTTCTTCGAGCATCAATTGAAGAAGCAAAAAAAATTTACAACGAAATCAATCCTGATGAGCTGATTAAAAAATCATTTGAAGAAAGAGTCGTTAAACATTTTTATGCCAACGAAGCTTTGTAAAATAATAAAGGGTAAAAAAAAGAGTTTTGCAGGAATGCAAAGCTCTTTTTTTGTTTTAATACCTGTATGTTACACCAACAACAAAATAGTTATTAAATTGATTATGGAAGCTCTGAATCCATTCATTCTTTTGAGCTGTAACATGGGAATCAGTAATTTCTTTTGAACCATTTTTTAATTCTTCATAAGTAATACCACTTACAGCCTTATATATATTGGAATCTACACCCTTATTGTATATATATTCAAACATATAACCGGCATGAAATGAGAGACATCCCCATTTGTATTTTGGAAGTTCATATTCTGCGTTAATTCCACATTGGAAAATATACATTAAATGTTCCTGTGAAAGGAAAAGATTTCTTGAGGCTGTTGGCGTACAGTTATATTTTGGGTTTACTTCATCCGGATAATTTTGAGCCGGATACATTGGACTTGTCCAGATAGAACCATCTGTAGAATAATTTGGATATATATAATCTTTTTCATTATACATATCGGCAATTGCAGTATTTGCAGCAATATAAGATTTCGCTTCACCATTAGAAAAACTTTCTGCAATATTACCGTGACGTGTAAACGAAGTTGTTAAATCAAGTTTAAGACGATCAACAGGTTTAAAGGAAGCTGCAAATTGAAGTCTATCAGAGTTTGGTGGAATTGCAGTTCCTAAGCTCTGAAGTCTTGTTGTAAAGTTATCTTTGTTATAGTGATCAACAAAAGAGCGTGATGTTTCAGGGTCTCCAAACTTATTGTATGAAGGATCAGAATGAGAATATGTGTAAGGAGTAACAAGAGTGTAATCAAAGCTTAAGTTTTCAACAAAGCTGACAGGAGGAACATAATTCACACCGGCCATTAAGGCAAGCTTTAATCTTGTTCCAAAATCTCCTGTAGCAAGTCCATTAAGATCAATATCATCAATTACTGTGCTTAAGGATAAATCAAGTCTTTCAATAGGTCTAAACTGAAACGAAACACCACTTAAAAGATTGTCAGCAGCTCCATACATACACTGTAAAACCATATAAGGAACTGGAATGAAATAAGATGGATCAAATCTATTGGAATATACAGATGCTTCAAAATAAGAAAATGCAAACCAATCACATGGAGTCAATCTTACAGAGTGGAAAGCTAAATATTTTTCAGGTTTGAAATAGGAATTAATTGTTTCACCATTATAAGGAGAACGACTAAGTACACTTACAGTCTGACTATAAGACCATTTTTCTGAATCATAATTAAACAAGAAATTTCCAGAATGGAACTGTTTACCATTCAATAATACAGAATCATCAAGAAATGGACCAAATGCAATTCTGTTTAATCCTAAATTTCCATAAAGACTGTCATTACCTATTGTTACATTTGATGCCATATCTATATTGCCCTTGAGTGGACCTACATATGCAGGATCATCATGTGTATCCGTAAGTCTAAACTTAAACATTGGACATACTTCATCTTCTAGTAAAGAAGCATTCTGAACAAAAACACCAATTTTATAGCCAAGAGATACAATATTTAAAAATTCAAGATTGCCAAAAAATGAAGGCTCTGCATAAATCATATTTTTGACATCTTCTGAAGTTGAGGCTCTTAAGCTATCACCTACAGTAAAACCAAGATTCCAGGATTTTGAAAAAAATTTATTCATATAATAATCTGCAAGTTCAATGTCTTCTTCATCACCTTTTTCTTTTACTGTTTCAAGAATCTTTCTTATTGTCTTAGCCGGATAAGGTCTTACTTGAGGAAGCCATGAAATAATTTTTTTTGTTTCCCAGTTTTTTGCATCCTGATAAAATCTGTCATTTGGATCCAGTGAAGCCTGAGCAAAAACAGCAGCTGATACAAATGCCATTAATAAAACTAAAAATCTTTTTTTCATAAAAACCTCATTACTATGTTAATTAATTTTTAAGTAATTTATTCTGAACAAACACTTTAGTCAGATCAATTCTTGTACTTAATGCAAACTGGAAACCTTGTCTATTATTACCAGCTTCATGATTAAAATTATTTACAAAAATATATGAAGGTTGAGCTGTAACTGTAAGCCAATATACAGGACATACTGAACCTCTAATTGTAATTGAATTCACATACTCTGGAATACCAGTAGGTGTTATAAAATTTCGTTTATTATCATACTTATAAGGCCATTTTTTTCCAGGGGTATCCGAAGTATTATTAGTATAATAATTCCAGTCGCTATTTTTTAGAGCATAATCCCCGCCAAATTCACCTATTGCTGCAAAATTATAAATCAAATCCAATGCCCATTTACCTGGCTCTTCATAACCTGCACTTACCTGAAACGCAAGACTGTCGGGACCTAAGGGACTTCCTAGCCATTCATAATAATGATTACTAGCATCAGTTAAATTTTCAGTATAAACCTTTGCAAAGCTCAACATAGGACTATCTTTTATATACAGAAATGGACTTGCATAATATGCTTCTGTTCCAAGATGAAGATAACCCTTTTTCAATGGAATATTATATTCTATACCTGCCTGAGCACCAAAGCCTTCTGGAGTCTGTGCAGCCGAAGGATCAGAAAGTTCACTTCCCATCTGATGTTCATTTTGAGTCCATAAAAGATATATCCTCATATTTTCAACAGGAACAATATTTGCTTTTAGCGAAAATAATGAATTTACCTTTACTTCATTATCATAAATTTTAAATAATCCCAATCCATGATAAATTGCAAACGGATTTGCAAACCTAAGATCAAAAGTATTATATGCAAAAACACCTTCGATAAATGAAATTTCAAAAAACTTCCAGAACCGAAGATCGAATTGATGCGTATACAAATATGAATCTCTTGTAAATTCAGTAATATTAAAATTATAACAAAGGAAAGGTGAATATACACGTAAGTTAATATTTGGTGTATCTGTTAAATATTCTGACCAGACCCCACTTGGTAAAGATGTATAACCAAAGACCTGAGAATTTATTCCGAATCTTAAATTAATTCCTACCCCATTATCCCATTTATAACCTGCTGATAAATAATTATCATGAGTTAAAACAAGATCAAATCTTGTAAGTCCAAAAACGTCATTAAAAAAAGTAGCTGGTTCTTCCATAGCAAGGCGAGTCTGTTTAACCTGAAGTCCCATGTAAACAGATAAATAATCACCTAAAGCAAGACTAACCGGCAGGTCAATTAATGCTTTACGTTTTGTATAATCATACATATATGGAATTGCCGTTTCTTTAGTCTTATCCATATCTGACGAAAGATAAAACTCAGGATTTAAAACAGGTTCAAAACATGCAGAAAATATACCAGCATCAAGAGACAGTTTTCTTTCACTTAAAAAACTTTCAATACGTTCATATTCCTTTTTACCTGGTTCACTTAATTTTTCATAATCAATCATTGAAAAATATGATTTAAACTCTTGAATAGACAAGGGAGCTATATCTGAAAATGTTAATGTTTTTGTTTCAAGTTCAAGACGATGTAAAGCATCATAAACCCAATGTCCAGGAAGAATAAGATCCTGACCTTGTCTAGGAGAAGCTGAAAGCCACAATGGGAATATCAATATAAAACACTTTAATAAAATATATTTACGTATACTAGCCTTCATATTCAAATTATAAAATTTTACAATATATAAGTCAAACAAACTTTCTGATATTTACTTTATTAGCTTTATTGATTCCGATGTGATGAATTATAAAGATATGTACAATTATGGTCAAACAATTGCTTTTATGCTAAAATTAATATCATGAAAGCTGAAGAAAAAAAGCAGATTTACAATTTAATAAAAACTATCTCACAAGGAATTTATGGCTATACTCCGGATGCTTTTACTCATGAAGATCCAGTTTTCAAAGATGATTTTATTTCAGAAGGTCTTAACAAAAAAACTTCACCGATAACAGAAAATCAAACAACAATAAATTCCATTCCTCACGATGAAACAAAAAAAGTTGTTTCACTTGCTGCAATTTCTTCAAAGATTCAAGCTTGCACCCGCTGTCGTCTTGCTGCTACTCGCACGAATACTGTCCCTGGAACAGGTGTAGAAAAGCCACTTGTTTTAGTTATTGGGGAAGGTCCAGGATACGAAGAAGATCAGCAAGCCTTACCCTTTGTTGGAGCTGCAGGAGAGCTTCTTGATAAAATGCTTGCTTCCATCTGTTTAAGCAGAAATCAAAATTGTTATATTGCAAATATAGTAAAATGCAGACCTCCACAGAACAGAGATCCACAGCCTGATGAAATTCAGGCATGTATTTCATATCTTGATGCACAAATAACATTACTTAAACCTAAGATGATTCTCTTAATGGGAAGAATTGCAGGACAAACAATATTTAAGACAAACCGGGGTATTTCATCCTTTAGAGGTGAGATAATAAATTACAACGGAATACCTGCAATGGCTACTTATCATCCAAGTGCCCTCTTAAGAAATACTGAATTAAAAGCACCAGCCTGGGAAGACTTAAAAAAATTCCGTGCAGAACTTTTAAAAATTGATCCTGATTACCAGCATTCATTCGTAAAGGAATAAAATGCGTTATGTTGAAGTTGCACTTAATGTGCCTTTAAATCAAACATTCACCTATTCTACTCTACCTGATGACACAGAAAAAGTTTCGTTAAAAGAACAAAGTCTGGAACTTGAACTTGATTTAATTAAAACAAAGAAAACAACAGTTAAAACATTTTCTCCAGAAATCGGCAAAAGAGCTGAAGTAAAATTTGGTAATCGCAGGTTAACTGGAATCATTGTTAAAACATTTGACCAGCTTCCTAAAGACTTACCATATGATGCATCAAAAATTAGGCCACTTATAAGAGTACTTGATGAACAACCAGTTCTAACTCAAGAACTTATTTCACTTGGAATATGGATGTCAGGCTATTATCTTACTCCAATCGGGGAAATTTTAAATTCCATGATTCCTTCTGGCAAAAGAGAAACTGATTCATCATCCTTCTCTTTTACAGAAGAATTTCCAGAACAAAAAATCGTTGAACTTTCAAAAGAACAGATTGATGCAATTGAAGCAATAACAAAAGCTGGTGAAAGTGAAAACAAATATCATTATCTTTATGGAACAACTGGCTCTGGAAAAACAGAAGTTTTTTTACAGGTTGCAGAAAACATTTTAAAAAAAGGAAAAGGAATTATTTACCTTGTTCCCGAAATTGGATTAACCCCACAAGTAATCGAAGCCGTAACAATTCGTTTTGGATCCACAGTTGCCGTATTACATTCAGGATTAACCCCAAGCCAAAAACTTTCTGAATGGAATCGAATACTTAGAAAAGAAGCACGAATTGTAATTGGTGCAAGAAGTGCCGTTTTCGCTCCAGTTCCTGATTTAGGTTTGATAATCATTGATGAGGAACATGATCTTTCATACAAATCAAACAACACTCCAAGATACCACGCAAGACAGATAGCAATGTTCAGATGCTCAAAACTGAACATTCCCCTTTTAATGGGAAGTGCAACTCCAAGTGTAGAAAGCTGGAATTCAATAAGCAATGGTCAGTTTGAATGTCACAAATTAACCAAAAGACTAGCTGGAGGTTCTCCTCCAAAAATAAAAATTATTGATTTATCAAAACAAAATATTTCAGGACAAAGTATCTCTGAAGAATTATTCAACGCTGTAAACAAAGCTATAAATGAAAAACGTCAGTCAATTCTGTTTTTAAACAGAAGAGGATTTAATCATTTTTTCAGATGTTCTTATTGCGGATACGAATTAAAATGCAAAAACTGTTCAGTTCCTCTTACCTTTCATAAATCATATAACCGATTAAAATGTCACTACTGCGGTTGGTCTATTGAACCGCCATCAAGCTGTCCACAATGCGGCTCATTTGATATTGGCTACTCCGGATTTGGAACAGAATTCATTGAATCAGAAGTAAAAGCTAAATTTCCTAATGCTAGAATTGTCCGTGTTGATACTGACTCTCTTACTAAAAAAGGTGAATTACAGGAAAAGCTTGATGCCTTTAAAAAAGGTGAATATGACATCATGCTCGGCACACAAATGATTGCAAAAGGACTAAATTTTCCAAACCTTAAAATTGTTGGAGTCATATTAGCAGATACAGGTTTACATTTACCTGATTTCAGAGCTGCAGAAAAAACCTTTTCTCTTATTACGCAAGTTGCAGGTCGCGCTGGAAGGTATTTTCCTGATGGTGAAGTATACGTTCAGACCTATAATCCAGGTGCTGAAAGTATTTATTATGCATGTAATTCAAAGGTTAATGAATTTTATTCGTCAGAAATTTCTACACGTAAATTACTTGAATTTCCACCTTTTTCACGCTTAATTCGACTTGTCTTCAGATCGCCAAATCTTGAAGATGCAAAGTCTACAGCTCATAGTGCAAAATTAATATTGACTGAGCATCTTTCAGAATTAAAAAAACAATTTTCATCATTAAGTGAAGATGTTGAAATACTTGGAGAATCTGAATGTCCTATTAATAAAATCGCAGCAAATTACAGATATCAGATTTTATTAAAATCTAAAAATATTCATGTACTTCAGAAAATGGTAGCACATCTTATTAATGATTTTACACATCCTGCCAATGTTTATATCGAAACAGATATTGATCCTGTAAATCTTCTTTAGATGATTTATACTATTAGGGACTTATAAGATTTCTAAATACATAACTTCTAGTTTCACAATATTGTTTTAAAGAAAAAAGAAAATAAAAACTATTTAAATATGTTTGCGTTCTCCTTCAAAGGAAACATCCCAAAGAAACAAACCTTGAGGAGGAGCAGTTGGACCTGCCTTACTTCTGTCATGACTTTCAAGAACTTCTTTAAAATATGACACATCTTTATCTTTTTCAAAAAAGATGAGGGAACCTACGATAGAACGAACCATCTTCCACAAAAAAGCATTGGCTGTAATCTCAAAAACTAATGCTTTCCCCCATGGATACAAATCCTGGTAGAAAAAATAAGCATCATTAATAAATCTGAAGGTAGAAAGACTTTCATCTCCACTTGCTGCAAAGGTTGCACAATCAATTTCTCCTTTAAGACAAGAAGCCATTTCGTTCAGTTTATTAATATCAGGTTCATGGCCAATATCCCATGCATATGGCATCTGAGAAGCCAACGCTTTATGGGAAGGAATTATAAAATATCTATATGATCTTGAAGTTGCTGAGAATCTTGAAGAAAATTTTTCATCAACTTCTTTTGCATCAAGGATTCTGATATCTGAAGGCAAAAGTGAGTTCAAAGCTGGAATATATTTTTTTACAGGAATAGAATCTACAGGGCTAAAAAAATTTGCAGCCTGACGCACTGCATGCACACCACTGTCTGTACGCCCAGAACCTTGCAAAGGAGTTTTTACCTTGTGAATTGTTTCAAGAACCTTTTCAATTTCCCCCTGTACTGTTCTTACCGGTTTACCACCATCACTTTTGTCCTGACGCTGCCAGCCACAGAAGTAAGTTCCATCATAAGAAACTGTAATTAAAATATTACGCAAAAGAAAATCCTTGAAATAAATTATAATTCGATGTCGTCAACATCCTGACCATCAAGCAATTTTGTTAACGCCTCATAAAGATTTCTGGAATGTTCAAGAAGAGGACCTGGTTTTTCTTTTGTTGTTTTACCCAGACCGAAAATTCTTGCAATAGCAATTTTTGATTCATCCAGCTTCTTTAATCTTAATGCTTCATCTTCTCTTTGCCCGTACTTGTATTCAAGAAGCCCACAAAGATAAATTACCCCGTCCCATCCATAATTTTTATCAGTATCAGGTCCCATACCTGCCAGCGTAGAACTTTTTTCAACTCGATTAGTTTCATTAATGACAGCCTGTTGATAAAAGAAAATTGCTTTTTTATAAAATACTTGAGCGGCAACATCAAAATTGTGGCCGGGAACTTCTTCATTAAGTTCCTGACAAAGCCAGGCAAGTCGTAATGTCAAAATCGCTCTCTTCATAGTTGGAAGATATGAAAGATCTACATCGTCATATGTTAATAAAGCCAGATAATACATAGCAGCACCATCAAGCAAAGTTCTATTTCGTGTTAAATCATAATAAGGAAACACAGCATTTACAGCAGCTTTTCTTTCCTCTATTTTATCATAAATTCGATCAAGAGATGCCTGATCTTTTATTTCAGTAAAATCATTCCATAAAAATGCCGAATGACAGTTAGGACATGCACCAATTGCATAAATCAAAGGATTAATTTTTCCGTAACGTTTAGAAGGAATGTAAAGTCGATGAAGTTCATCTGTAAGTTTTCCGGCATTCATACGACCATTTCCTGAAAGCATTTCCTCTCGAGGAAAATCTTTTTTACATACAGGACAATTGCATTTTTTCTTAGACCAATAAGAAATGGCAGGCTTTTTCTTCTCGTCAGATGATGCTTTTTTAACTCCAGAAACCATATATCCTCCCGATACCCAATTACTTAATTAATTTTATTATAACAGAATTTATCTAGATTTCAATAATTACACTGGCAATGGCAAATTCCTTTTCATGGGAAAGAGAAATGTGAATTTTCCCACCCGGACATTTTGAATCAAAAATCTCTTTAGCTTTGTTTTCTAAAACAAGATATGGTTTTCCAGAAGATTCATTTAAAACGTAAACATCTTTTAGTTCAAAACCAACCACGCCTGTACCCAATGCTTTAGAAAAGGCCTCTTTCGCCGCAAAACGAACTGCATAGTGCTGGCATAACGATGAAATTTGTCGATCAGTAAGATTTAAGCAATCATTTTCTTTTCGTTCTTTATCATTAAAATAACGTTTTAATAATTCTCCATCTGTAATCCATTTCTTAAATCGAGAAACTTCAGCCAGATCTATTCCAGTTCCAAGTATCATTAATTATTTCCTGCAGTGCTATTCTCAACAGGAGTTACAGCTACTGTCTTTTCCCTGATTTTGACTTTTACAGTTGTTAAATCAGAGTTTTCAATTTTAAATGCATCCTGCACAGCAATAACCACAGGAAGCTCATATTCACCAGGTCCTGTAATCATAGAACAGTCAGCCTGCATTGTATATTCAGATGGATAAAATTTTTCAAGAACAAGCTGAGCACCAGAAACAGTAAATGAAGATTCAGGAATTGTAACAGCTTCAAGATGAGGAGCAAGATGAACAAGATAAACCTGAACATTATTAAATGTTTTTGTAACAAGAGAAGTTGTAAATGAAACATTAACTTCTACATTATCTGAAGAAACTAGTTCAATATGTCTGTTGATACTTCTGATTTTTCTAATTTCACGGAAATCTTCATTTTTTTCTGAAAGATTAACTTCAAATGTTGAAACCTGATTGATATTTGCAACTAGAGATTTTGGTCCTGAAATTATTACATGCTGTGGAGAAATTTTAATATCCTTCAATTCATAGCCATGCAAAGGATTTCCATAAACAGGAACTTCAACAGGTACAGCCTTTCTTGTTCGCTCTTCAAGCTTAACATGAATTTTTTCAGGATTTACAGTAAGTTCCACTGGAGCTGCAAGATTCACTCCAGAAGCAAGAGATGCAGAAATTGGAACATCATACTGACCTTCTTTTGTATAATAGCTCAAGTCAAGAACAGCCTGAATATCACCTGAATTTAACGCAGAAATATTATCTGGTTCTGAACGAATAATCACTGAGATATGTGAAGGCAATGCTTCTGCACTCATAAGATTACCATCTTCTTTTACTATAAGAGGGATAGAAAAAGTCTTTTTCTCGAGACGTGCAGTTTTTCCAAAAAGATATAATGCAACTGCAACAATTAAACAGATACATTTTGGAACCCAGTTATTTGTTATTTTTTTAAGAATTAATTCTGCTTTCATCGATAGTGTCCTCAATATTTCGTGAATCAGAAGTAATTTCAAGAAGTTCTTCCAATGTCTTAGTTAATTCAGTAATTGATAAATCGTAATGGAGTTTTGAATCGTAAGCCAGGCTTATTGCACCTGTTTCTTCGGAAACTACAAGAACCACAGCATCAGTCTGTTCTGAAAGTCCAAGGGCTGCGCGATGTCGTGTACCAAAAGTTTTTTTAATATCGTACTGTTCACTTAACGGAAGGAAACAGCCTGCAGCAATTATTTTTCCATTTTCAATAAAGCAGGCTGCATCATGCAATGGTGTGTCATGACTAAAAATTGTATACAATAGAGCTGAAGTAAGATTTGCATCAAGTCTTGTTCCAGTTTCAATGTAATCATCCATTTTTGTATGACGAACAAAAACAGCAAGCATACCTCGTTTCATTTTTGACAGCTGATCGGCTGCTATCAATACAGCATCAACATGAGTATGTTTTGATCGCTTACCAAATGCAAACCATTGCTTTTGGCCTAACTTTAAAATAACTTTGCGAAGTTCAGGGTGGAATACGATAACAAAACAAACTAAAAGGCCTGGAGAAATAATGTTTAAAATCCATAATAGTGTATCAAGCTTTAATATCCACGCGCCAAGATAGAACAGAGCAATAATTGCTGCAGAACGAAGAATCTGAATTGCATTTGTCTTTATCAAAAGTTCATAAACCTTGTAAAGAATAAATGCAATAATTGCAACATCAATAACAGGACTGATATAGGAATAAATTTTCAACAGTGTTTGAAAAGCTAACATTCTCTACCCTTTTTTATATATTAGTAATTGCAGCAAGCACCGCCAGTGTATCTACAGTTTCTTTCACATCATGGACACGAACAAAAGAAGCACCATTCATTACCGAATATAAATCTGCTGCAAGAGTACCTGACAATCTGTCATCTACGGACCGACCTGTTACCTGACCCAAAAATGACTTTCTTGAAAGAGCCATCATTACAGGGAACCTTGCTCCGCATAACGCTCCTGCTCTTTTTACAAGTATCAGATTTCCTTTTAAATCTTTTGCAAAACCAATTCCCGGATCAATAATAATTTTTGATTCTTCGATTCCACATAAAACAGCATATTCAATACGGGAATAAAGGTAATTCTGCACATCCTCAAATATATTATCATATTCAGTATAATTCTGCATTATATCAGGATTTTGTCTTTTATGCATTAAAATTACAGGTATTCCTGCCTGAGCACAAAATTTTCCTATTTCAGGGTCATCCTCCATTGCAGAAATATCGTTAAGTATATCTGCACCCTCATTGACACACGCTTCAATTACATTCTTTTTCCGAGTGTCTATACTTATAGGAATATCCGAATACTTTCTAATTTTTCTGATAAGGGGAATTAATGCATTAAGCTCATCTTTTTCTGAAATATAATGACTTCCAGGTCTTGAACTTTCAGCACCAATATCAAGAAGATCTGCCTTTTCATCTATCAAACGTTTTGCAAGAGAAAAACCTCCACGGCTTTTCTTCCAGAAAGAATCATTATTGGCATTAACAATACCGGCAACAAATGCACTCTTATCAGTTTTTAAAATCCGATCTCTTAATTTAAATTCCAGCATTTTTTATATCCTGTGCAGACAAATGGGCATCCTTCAAAACTTCTGCTCGTGTTCCTTGAGAAATAAAACTCTGAGGGAATCCAAGAACTTTTATATCCTTCAATTTTGCTTTCAACAATACACCTTCAATATATTCTCCAATTCCACCCTGTTTGACACCATCTTCCACAATCACAATTTTTTTGTATCCCTTACAGATTGAAACAAGGTATTCTTCATCAATTGGTTTGATATATCTGAGATTATATATATCTGCGCTAATTCCTTTTGCTTTCAGTGAAATTACAGCTGAAGTTGTTTCATTTATCATGGAACCTGTTGTAATAAGCAATGTAGAGCTTTTTTTAGAAGTTGATTTTGATTTAGAATCTGACTTTAAGTCAGAAGCCTTAATTAAAATTCCTTTTCCTAAATCTAATGCAGCTCTGAAGCAATCCAATTCTTCAGAACATACAAGTTTTGGATAACGGATAACAACAGGGCCTTTCATATCAATTGCAGCATCAAGCATAGTTTTAAGTTCAAATGCCGAAGCTGGACTTAAAATAGTCAAATTAGGAATTGACCTCATTAAAGCAATATCAAAAATCCCTTGATGCGTTTCACCATCATTCGGAACTGCACCACTTCTATCCAGCATAAAAATGACATGAAAGTTTGGTAAAGCTACATCATGAATAATCTGATCAATTGAACGTTGTATAAATGTGGAATATATAGCAACAACAGGTATTAAACCGCCCTTTGCAAGACCACCTGCAAAAGTGACAGCGTGTTCTTCAGCAATACCAACATCGAAAAATCTCTCTGGATAATGTCTTGAAAATGCATCGAGTCCGGTTCCTTTTGCCATTGCAGCTGTAATGCAAACAATCTTTTTGTTTTTTTCACCTAACGCTACCATCTCATTTGAAAAGACATCTGTATATGTTAATTCAACAGGCCCTTTTACACTTCCATCTTCTATAGAGAACGGTCCAATTCCATGAAACTTCTGCGGATCTTTTTCTGCAGGTTTATAACCTTTACCCTTTCTGGTAATAACATGAACTACAACAGGCTTATTCAATTTTTTGACTCTGTTTAAAACCAGTTCCATTTCATGAATATCATGACCATTAAGAGGTCCAACATATTCATAACCGAATTCAACAAACATATTGTTTGCAAGGAAAAGACCTTTAAGACCGCGCTTAAACTTGTAAATGAACTTTGGAAGGAATTTATTAATCAATGGAATTTTATTTGCAAAATTATCAATTCCATTTCTGATGGACTGATATTGTGACGACATAGTTATACGGCTTAAATATCTGGAAAATGTACCGTTATTTCTTCCGATAGACATCTGATTATCATTTAACACAATGATAAGGTTTTTCTGAAGCTGACCTGCATGACACAAACCTTCAAATGCAAGCCCTCCGGTCAATGCTCCATCTCCTATAACTGCAACAACTTTTCCTGACTCACAATTATTTCCTTCTTTCTGGGTATCTAAAAGAGTTCTGGCAGTCAAAAGACCTAAACCAGATGATATACTGGTTGAAGCATGACCATTATCAAAATAATCATAAGGACTTTCAGCCATTTTCGTAAAACCAGAAATTCCACCATGATTTCTTAATCCGTCAAATTTGTCAAATCGTCCTGTTAAAAGTTTATGAGCATAACACTGATGACTTACATCCCAGATAATTGCATCATTTTTTTGATTAAAAGAACGGAATAAGGCGATTGTAAGTTCTACAACACCAAGGTTACTTGCAAGATGTCCGCCATTTTTACCTACGGTAGAAATAATTTTTTCACGAATCTCTTGTGCAAGAGTCGCAAGTTCCTTTTTTGAGAAATTCTTAATATCTTCAGGATTTTTAATTTCAGAAAGATTCGTAAAAAGCCCCCGTTCATTAAGGAATATTAAAAAAAAAGACCGCCAAAGCATTCACTTTTGCAGTCTTTATTGGCACATATAATATGTTCAGCAAGTTTTTAATTACTTGCTCTTATGCCGATTTCTTCTAAGCATCTTCTTACGCTTATGTGTCGCCATCTTCTGACGCTTTCTTTTTTTACCACAAGGCACGGTGCGCGCTCCTTAATAAATTTGAATATTCTCAAATATTATTACGGATTTGCTATTTTTAGTCAATAAGTATAAAAGGCAAAACTAATTATTCTTTACATTTTAATAAACCTGCAAATTCTCTATATTCAGGTCAGGAAATTTCTAAAGCTGTCACTTTAAATCATAATCAACAATCATTTTATCAACCTACCATTATAATAGCTGGAAAACCTATTCCTTAATTTTCATTTTTCTGATATTCTAACATCATTATTGTACTTATATTATAGATATATTATTACTACCAAGGAGCGGCTTAAATGTCAGACAAACTTCTCGATATTCAGGATATTTTCGTTAACATCGACTCAAAACAGGTTCTTAAAAACCTCAGTCTTCAGGTCGGAAAGGGAGAAACTCATGTTTTAATGGGACCTAACGGAGCCGGAAAATCAACCCTTGGTAATACAATCATGGGAAATCCAGTATACAGTCTTGAAAAAGGAAAAATCTTTTTTGACGGTCAGGATATTACAGACCTTTCAACAGATAAAAGAGCAAAACTTGGAATGTTCCTTTCATTCCAGAATCCTCTCGAAGTTCCTGGAATCAGCGTTGAAACTTTTATCCGCTCTTCACTTCAGCAGCTTACAGGAGAGCATGTAAAGCTTTTCCAGTTTCAGAAAACATTAAAGGCAAATATGGAACTTCTTAACATGGATTCTTTATACGCAAGCCGAGACATTAATGTAGGCTTTTCAGGCGGTGAACGTAAAAAGGCAGAAATCCTACAGCTTTTAATGCTTAATCCTAAACTTGCAATTCTTGACGAAACAGATTCTGGTCTTGATGTTGATGCAGTCCGCACAGTTTCAAAAGGAATTCAGGAATACCAGAAAAAACAGGATGGTGCCCTTTTAATCATCACCCACTCTACAAGAATTCTTGAAAGCCTTCATGTAGACTACACACACGTTATCGTAAAAGGTAAAATAGTAAAAACCGGTGATGGCTCTCTTGTAGATGAAATTAACAAAAACGGATTTGAAAAAATCATCGCTGAATGCGGCGAAAAAACTGAACAGGATAAATAACAATGAGCGAAAATGAAAAAACACAAGTTGGTGACATCGACCGCTCAATGTATGACTTCCGTTATGAAGAAACTGAAGACTTTTACAGAATCGAAAGCGGTCTTACACCAGAAATAGTTGAAACTCTTTCAAAAGAAAAAGGTGATCCGGAATGGATGCGTGAATTCCGTTTAAATTCCCTTAAAATATATAATGAGCTTCGGGTTCCTGAATGGGGCCCAAGTATTGAGGGACTCAATATCGATAAGATTGCAACTTACGTTCGTCCTAATACAAAAATGCAGGGCAAATGGGAAGACGTTCCGGATGACATCAAAGAAACATTTGATAAACTGGGGATTCCAGAAGCAGAAAGAAAATCCCTTGCAGGTGTAGGTGCTCAGTACGACTCAGAACTTGTATACCACAATGTTCAGGATGAAGTTGCCAAACAGGGCGTTGTATACATGGGATTTGAAGAAGCTTTAAAGTCCGAAGAATGGGGACCAATGGTAAAAGAATATTTTATGACACTGGTTACTCCAAAAGATCATAAATTCGCAGCCCTTCATGGTGCTGTCTGGTCAGGTGGAAGTTTTGTTTACGTTCCTAAAAATGTTCACCTTGATTTTCCTCTTCAGTCATACTTCAGATTAAATGCTAAAGGTGCAGGTCAGTTTGAACATACTTTGATTATAGTTGATGAAGGTGCTGACCTTCACTTTATCGAAGGATGTTCCGCACCAAAATATAATGTTGCAAACCTTCATGCAGGTTGTGTAGAACTATTCGTAAAAAAAGGTGCACACCTTCGCTACTCTACAATCGAAAACTGGTCAAAGAATATGTACAACCTTAATACAAAACGTGCAAAGGTTGAAGAAGACGGTGCCATCGAATGGGTTTCAGGTTCCTTCGGTTCCCATGTTTCATATCTTTATCCAGAAAGTGATCTTATGGGACGCAATGCCCGTGCAGAGTTTACTGGTATTACTTTTGCCGGAAACGATCAGAACCTGGATACAGGCGCAAAAATGGTTCATCGTGCTCCAAACACAACAAGCCTTATTACAACAAAATCAATTTCAAAGGGCGGCGGAATTTCAACTTACCGTTCAGCTGTTTACATTGATAAAAATGCAACTGGCTCAAAAGCATCTGTAAGCTGCCAGAGTCTTATGCTTGATTCTGAAAGTCGCAGTGACACAATTCCAGCAATGACAGTTTTAACAGATGATGCCGATGTAGGACACGAAGCAAAAATCGGACGTATTTCAAACGACGCAATTTTCTATCTTATGAGCCGTGGAATTCCTGAAGATGAAGCTAGAAGCATGATTGTTTCAGGATTTGCAAATCCTGTCAGCAAGGAACTTCCTTTGGAATATGCAGTTGAAATGAATAACCTTATCAGACTTGAAATGAAAGGTACACTTTAAGGCAAAGGAGAAAAAGAATGACATTTAATACCACAGTAAACAACATCCCAAGCCTTACCTGGAACTGGTTAAGGATAAATAATTCTAAAATCGAACTTGATGTTGATTATAAAGATAAATCTGATTTTTCAGTTTCGAAAATGCCGAAAGGAGTACACTTTGAAAAAGATGCTGAAAAATTCCTTATGAGTATGCCGCCTGTAGAAAGTGCTATGGGAAAAGAATTTACTCAGATGATTTATGACAACAGAATCATTCCAAGCTCAATGGTAATTGATGTAGGCGAAAAAATTGAAAAACCAGTCTATTTCAACTTTGACTGCAAAAATAAAGCATATTCAATTTCTTCACAAATCATTGAAGCAAAAAAAGATTCTTCTGTCACAGTCATTATGGATTTTACATCAGACAAAAAAGCTGAAGGACTTCAGATTGTTCAAACAAAATTATATGCCAGAACAAATGCAAAAATTCATCTGATCACAATCCAGACTTTAAGTAAGAACTATATTCATTTAAATGATATTTCTACATATTGTGAAGAAAATGCAAATATCGAAGTTACACAAATTGAACTTGGAAGTAAAAAAGCATTTACTGGTGTTTACTCAATGCTTAAAGAATATCAGTCTTCATTTAAATCTGACACTGCATACTTTACTCGCAAAGACCAGGAACTTGATATGAATTATATAGTAAATCATACAGGTCGTAAAACAGAATGTGAAATGATGGTATATGGTTCATTAAAAGACAATGCAAAGAAAACATACCGTGGTACAATTGATTTCAAAAATGGATGTCAGGGTGCAGTAGGAAACGAACAGGAAGAAACACTTCTTCTTAATCCTCAGGTTGTTAATAAATCGATTCCTGTCATACTCTGTGATGAAGAAGATGTTGCAGGTGAACATGGTTCCACAATTGGAAAATTGTCCAACGATGTTTTGTTCTACATGAATGCACATGGCATTTCTCAAACAGAAGCAGAAAAAATTATGACAATGTCTAAAATCAACAGAGTTTCATCTTTGATTCCAGACGAAAAACTAAAAACTCGAATTGCAGAATACATTGAAGAGGCTTTTAATGAATAGCACTTTAAATAAAGAATTACGTAAAGATTTTCCTATTTTCTCTGCCTCTGAAAATGAAGGACTTGTTTACTTTGATAGTGCAGCAACAAGCCAGCGACCTCAATGCGTAATCGATGCAGTTTCCGATTTTTATAAAAAGAATAATGCAAATCCTCTTCGCGGACTTTATGATTTAAGTCAGAGAGCAACTGATGATTATGAAAATGCAAGAGCAACTGTTGCAAAGTTTATCAATGCAAAGCAGTCAGAAGAAATCATTTTTACACGCAATGCCACTGAAAGCCTTAACTTAATCGCTTACACTTATGGAATGCAGAATGTAAATGAAGGTGATGAAATTGTAATCAGCATTATGGAACATCACTCCAACATTCTTCCCTGGCAGATGGTCTGTAATGCAAAGAAAGCAAAACTTGTATGGCTTGAATGTGACAAGAACACTGGTATCATTCCAGAATCTGAATATTCAAAAATCAACTCAAAAACAAAAATCGTTGCAATTACTTATGTCAGCAATGTTTTAGGAACAACAAATCCTGTAAAACAGATTGCTGAAATTGCACATAAAAACAATGCTATTATCGTAGTTGATGGAGCCCAAGGCGTTCCACATAGAAAAGTTGACGTACAGGAAATTGATGCAGACTTTTTAGTATTCTCAGGTCATAAACTTCTTGCTCCTATGGGAATCGGTGCAGTTTATGGAAAATTAAAACTCCTTGAAAATATGCCGCCTTTCCTTCGCGGTGGTGAAATGATTGAATACGTTACACGAGATTCTGCAACCTTTGCAGAAGTTCCTCATAAATTTGAAGCAGGTACAGTTAACCCATCAGGTGCAGTAGGTTTAAAAGCAGCCTGTGAATACATTAACAAAATTGGATTTGACTTCATTAAAGAAACAGAAGAAAGCCTTACAAAAATGTTATTTGAAGGAATGAAAAACATTCCTCACATTCATTTAATTGGAAATCCAGATTATAGAATGCACTCTGGTATTGTAACATTCACTATTGACGATGTTCATCCACATGACATTGCTTCCCTTCTTGATTCAGAAAAAATTGCAATCAGAGCTGGACATCACTGTGCACAGCCCCTTGGTTCATATCTTAACGTTCCAGCTACAGCACGGGCATCGTTGTATTTTTATAATACTGAAGATGAAGTTCAGATCTTCCTTGATAAAATTTCAAAAATCAGAAATTGGGCTGGATATAAAGACTAAACATGTAAATTATATTATATTTAACTCAATAGATTTGATTAAATATATTTTTTTTAACTGGAACTACATATGGATACAAAAGAATTATATCGGGAAATTTTAAACGAACATAATATTAACCCAAATCATAAAAAAGAACTTGATGGTTCCACAATTTCACTTAATGGAGTCAACCCAAGCTGCGGTGATAACATTACATTAAACCTGAAAGTTGACAACGGAATTATCACTGATGGTTCTTTTACAGGAAGTGGTTGTGCAATCAGCCAGGCTTCTGTGGATATGATGCTTGACCTTGTAATCGGGAAAGAAAAATCCGAAGCATTAAAACTTGCTGAAAATTTTATGGGAATGATTAAAGGAACAGCAACTGAAAACCAGATCGAAGAATTAGATGAAGCAGCCTGTCTTCAGGATATTTCCAAAATGCCAGCCCGTGTAAAATGCGCAGTATTAGGATGGCGTACAATGAAAGAATGTTTTGAAACAGAAAACGGATCTACCACTGCCGAAAATCCTGAATGCTGCTCCAGCAATTAAAACAAAAAAGTCACAGAAATGATAAATCATTACTGTGACTTTTTTTAACCTCTATATAGTCTAGAACAATCCAGAAATTACACCATCATCATCAACATCAATGTATTCAGCAGCTGGAACTTTTGGAAGTCCAGGCATAGTCATAATATCTCCGGCAAGAATTACAACAAACCCTGCTCCTGCATAAAGCTGAACATCACGCACTGGGAATATAAAATCCTTTGGAGCACCAATTGCTTTAGGATCATGGCTGATTGAACTCTGAGTTTTAGCAACACAGATTGGAAGATTTCCATAACCTTTTTCTTCAAACTCTTTAAGTTTTTTTAGACTTGTCCCCTGAAATTCTACAGAACCTGCACGGTAGATTTCTTTTGCAATAGTTTCTACCTTTTCTTTAAAGCTCATGTGATCTTCATACATAAAGTGGAAGTTAGAAGGAACTTCACAAGTTTCAACAACTGCCTGTGAAAGTGTCTTCGTTCCTTCACCACCAAATTCCCAGCCCTCACTTAAAACAGCTTTAGCACCGTACTGAGAACAAAGCTGTTCAAGCTTTTTAATTTCAGCATCTGTATCAGTAACAAACTTATTTACAGCTACAATAGCTGGTACACCAAATTTCTTAATGTTTTCAATATGTGTTGCAAGGTTTTCAAAACCCTTTTCAAGAGCAAATAGATTTTCTTCAGAAAGTTCTGTCTTAGGAACACCACCATGCATTTTAAGAGCACGAATTGTTGCAACGATTACAACAGCATCAGGAGCAATACCTGCATTACGGCATTTGATGTCCATAAACTTTTCTGCACCAAGATCTGCTGCAAAACCTGCTTCAGTAATGACATAGTCACCTGTCGCAAGAGCACACAAAGTTGCATTTACAGAGTTACATCCATGAGCAATATTTGCAAAAGGTCCACCATGAACAAAAGCAGGTGTCTTTTCCAATGTCTGAACAAGATTAGGGCGAATAGCATCTTTAAGAAGAGCAGCTACAGCTCCAGTTGACTTCAACTGACCAAAAGTAACATCTTCTTTGTTAAAGTTCTGACCAATTACAATTTTACTGATTCGGTCTTTAAGCTCAGTAATAGATTGTGAAAGACAGATAATTGCCATAATTTCCGAAGCTACAGCAATTGTAAAATGATCTTCACGTGGAACCCCTTGCATTTTTCCACCAAGGCCAATAGTAATATTTCTCAATGCACGGTCATTAAGGTCAACACATCGTTTCCATGAAATTGTACGAGGATCAATATTAAGTGCATTTCCCTGCTGAAGATGATTATCTATCAAAGCTGCAATAAGATTGTTTGCAATAGAAATAGCATGAAGGTCACCAGTAAAATGAAGGTTTATGTCTTCCATTGGAACAATCTGTGCATACCCTCCACCACAGGCACCACCTTTAATACCAAAGCAAGGTCCTAAAGAAGGTTCACGTAAAGCAACAACTGATTTTTTTCCAATCTTTCGAAGTCCATCTGCAAGACCGATAGAAACAGTAGATTTACCTTCGCCTGCAGGAGTTGGTGTAATTGCAGTTACAAGAATAAGCTTACCACGCTGAGAAGGATCCTTTACTTTTTCCTGAAACTTTCTCAACGACTTCATTGAAATTTTAGCCTTATAATTTCCATAAAGTTCAATATCATCCTGAGAAAGGCCGAGTTTAGCGGCAATATCAGTGATGTTAGTCATCTCATTTTTCTGAGCAATTTCAATATCTGAAAGCATATAAGACTCCTGAAAGGGAAATAAATTTTAGTTTAATTTTACTGTATAATTGGAATTTATCCAAGAAGCGCAACTTCTTCCTCTGTCATTTTTCGGTAGGAACCAGTTGCAAGATTTTCATCAAGCTTAAGCTCATTGATACTGACTCTTTTTAAGTATATAACCTTATTATCAAGAGCACGGAACATTCTTTTAACCTGATGATACTTTCCTTCTACAATCGTGAGAAATACTTCATCATCTTTATCTGTAAACTCAATTTTTGCAGGAAGACAATCTGCTTCGTCTTCATTGTCTTCGGCTGGAATATGAATACCTTTTGAAACACAATCATCATATTCTTTTTTTTCAGACTCCGACACCGGATGTTCAAGACGAACAAAATATTTTTTTGGACAGTTAGTCTTTGGACTTATAAGTCTATGAGTTAATTTTCCATCTGTTGTAAAGATGAGTAGTCCTTCAGTGTCAATATCAAGTCGACCGATAAGATGAAGATTTTCAAGAGCAAATCCAACACGATATTGTTCATCCAATAAAGAAAAAACTGTATCGTGTAATCCATCTTTGTTTGCGCAAACAACTCCCTGAGGTTTATTCATCATGAGGTAAATATTTTTTTGAATATTTAAAATTTCACCGTCAACTGATATTTCATCCTTATCAATATCACAATGAAATCCTGGATCAGTAATCACTTTTCCATTTACAAGAACTTGTGATGCACGAAAATATTTTCGGACATCTTTTCTTGTCCCAAAACCTTCATGAGCAAGGATTTTATCAATGCGGTCAGTACTCATAAACTATCGGCGTTCATCCATAGGAACATATTTACGTTCAGGACAAACATTCTTGTAAGCTGGACGATAAATTTTTCCACCTGCACTAACTTCCTCAATACGGTGTGCACTCCAACCTGCAATTCGAGAAATAGCAAACAGTGGTGTATATAATTCACGAGGAATATTGAGCATTGTATATACAAATCCACTAAAAAAGTCTACGTTAGCACAAATCTGTTTTCCCTTTCCATGAACTTCATACAAGACTTCTGGGGCAATTTTTTCAATTGATTTGTACAATTTAAATTCGTCAAGGCAACCTTTTTCTTTAGCAAGCTTTTCAGCAAGTTCATTAAGAAGAATTGCACGAGGATCAGAAATTGTATAAATAGCATGTCCCATTCCATAGATGAGACCTGTTTTATCAAACGCTTTTTTAGTAGCAATTTTTTTGAGATAGTTTCTGATTGAAGTTTCATTTGACCAGTCTTTTACATGGGCTTTAATATCGTCCATCATTTGGATTACTCTAATATTTGCACCACCATGTCGTCTTCCCTTTAAAGATCCTACAGCTGCAGCAATTGCCGAATATGTATCTGTATCAGCAGAGGAAACTACATGAACTGTTAGTGAAGAGTTATTACCACCACCATGTTCAGCATGTAAAATTAATGCAAGGTCAAGAATTTGAGCTTCAAGTTTTGTATATTTTCCGTCTGCTCGAATTAAACGTAAGAAATTTTCTGCAGTAGAAAGTTCAGGAACAGGGTTATGAATATACATACTTTTTTCATCGTAATAACGACGTTTTGCCTGATATGCGTAAGCAGCAAGTGTTGAGAAACGGGCAATCAGTTCAAGACACTGTCTCATAATATTTGAAATATCTCGATTTTCAGGATCAGGATCATAAGAATAACTTGCAAGTACACCACGAGCAATTTTATTCATAATATCATTTGAAGGGGCCTTCATAATCATGTCTTCAGTAAAATTTGGAGGAAGAGTACGAAGTGAACCTAAATAATGTTTAAATTCTTCAAGTTGCTTCTTTGTAGGAAGTTTTCCTAAAAGTAAAAGGTATACAGTTTGTTCAAAACAGAAATCATTATGCTTTTCTGCATCGTGAACTAATTCTGCAACATCATATCCACGATACATAAGTTTTCCAGGAATTGGAACTTTCTTTCCATTCTGAATTTCGTAACCAACTACATCACCAATTTTTGTAAGACCTACGAGAATACCTGTTCCATTAGCATTACGAAGTCCACGTTTTACATCGTACTTTTCATAAAGCTCTGGATTAATACTGTCATTCTTTTCAGTAACAACAGCTATGTGTTTTAGAAATGCATTATCGTGAATATTTCTCACTATTTTGTCCTCAAAATTGCATAAATATACAATTACTTTAATTTTACTATATAATTATACAATTTTTAAGGGATTTGTGCAATATTACATTTGCTGTTATAATAGATAATATGAATAACATTGAATTAGCAAAAGAAGAATTTTTAAAAGGAAATTACACTTTCGTAATGGCAGGTGAAGGGAAAATTATTACTAACACTGATAAAGGATTATCACCAATTATTGAATTAATTGAATCAGGAGATGATTTTAGCGAATATGCAGTCTGTGATAAAATCACAGGACGTGCAGCTGCATTTTTATATGTTTTACTTGGAATAGAAGCTGTCCACGCAAAAAAAATGGCTAAACTTGCTATTCAAATTTTAGACAGAGCAGAAATCAAGTATTCATATGATGAATTAATTGAAACTGTTTTGGATTCAGAAATGAAAGAAATAGATCCAGTGGAATTATCTGTTTTACGTTCAGGTTCAGCTGTGCAAGCAATTAATGATATAAAATCAGCATTAAGTAAATAATTTACTTTTTCTTATATTAATTTAAACAAAAAAAAGCCTGGCAGCTACCTACTTTCCCACAATTAAGCAGTATCATCGGCGTTAGAGAGCTTGACTTCCGTGTTCGGTATGGGAACGGGTATTTCCTCTCCACTATGGCCACCAGGCATTTATTACTAAGCTATCCGGAACCCCTTTCAGTCAGCTGTTATACTGAGGATCAGGTATCCTATAAGAAAAACATAACTTCAATACAGTTAATGCGTAAGAAGATAAACGAAAATGATAATATGGTCAAGCCTCACGACTTATTAGTACTGCTCGACTGAACACGTCACCATGCTTACATCTGCAGCCTATCAACCTGATAGTCTCTCAGGAGTCTTCAGGGGAGTTAAACTCCCAGGGATATCTAATCTTGAGGTGGGCTTCCCGCTTAGATGCTTTCAGCGGTTATCCCTTCCAAACTTAGCTACTCTGCACTTGCTCTTGGCAGAACAACAGATAAACCAGAGGTTTGTCCACATCGGTCCTCTCGTACTAAATGCAGATCCTCTCAAATATCCAACGCCCATAACAGATAGGGACCGAACTGTCTCGCGACGTTCTGAACCCAGCTCACGTACCGCTTTAATTGGCGAACAGCCAAACCCTTGGGACCTGCTCCAGCCCCAGGATGCGATGAGCCGACATC
>JAHAZA010000048.1 GCA_018385415.1 Treponema sp.
TATTACAAAAAGTGTGTGTTAAGATTTATTGCCTATAGCATAGAGTTTGCGGGCTTTTTTTGTCTACGCCGTGTTGCTGGTAATACAATCAATTACTTTTAATACACGAATTAAAATTCTTTCTTGATTTCGGGAAAAAGTTTTACGAACACGTCGGCCATAAGCTTATGACCTTCAATGTTTGGATGAACACCATCTTTGCACATCAAGGACATTGGATCGCTGGTTTTTCTAAATTCCACACGCATGTCGATTAACTGAACATTTTTTTCTTTTGCAATCTGGCGGAGAGCTTCCATGTATTCTTCCTGATTGCGTAAAAGAACATATGGGTCATGGCCGATGAACTGGGCGATTTTTTCTTTATCAAGGCCACGGGTAATGTATTCTTTCCAGTAAGGGATTGCTAAATCTGGTGCTGTTACTAAAACTGGTGTAATTTTATTTTCACGGCTTGTGTCTACCATTTCTGAAGCGATGCGTTTAAAGTCGGCTAGAGGAACTTTCTGTGTAATTTCTGAAAATGGTTTTGTGCACACATCGTTCCATTCGTAGTCACAGTCATTGGTGCCGCTTTCAATTAAGGCAATGTCAGCTGTAAGACCTTTGTTGAGGTTTTTGGTTTGTGTTGACTGGAGCTTGATGATGTGAGCGCCGTAAATACTTTTGTTATTGATTTCGATTGCGAGTTTTTCGCCTGCCATCTGGAGGGCGTTGATTTCGCTTGGACGAATTTGTGTTAAATCCTCACTTGATATAATTCCTTTTAAAATTGAATCTCCCCAAACAATAACTGATTTAATTTCTGACATTTATTGCCTCCGTAATGCTCTATCGTATAATTAGACAAAAAAAAAGAACTCAAGTTGCAACTAACCTTGAGTTCTTGTAAAGAATTAAACTTAAACTATAACACCCTTTGTGCTTGGAACTTCACCGTTACGGCGAGGATCAATTTCTACTGCCTGACGGATTGCACGGGCTGCCGCTTTGAAAAGTCCTTCCATTTTGTGGTGGTCGCTTCTGCCGCGGAGTGTATCTAAGTGAAGATTACATTTTGCGTTTGCTACAAAACCCTGCCAGAAATCTTCAAAGCAGTCTGTCTGAAAGCTTGATTCCTGACCGTTACTTCCCATTGAAACAAGAGGAACTCCTGTTAAGCTAGCTTCGCAAACCAAAAATGGGCGGCCGCCAAAATCAACTGCTGCTCTTAAAAGGGCTTCATCCATTGGATAGATGAAAATGCCTGAACGGTAAATGCCTGCACAGTTTCCGAGAGCTTTTTCAAAGCACTGTCCTAAAACGATACCAGTGTCTTCAATTAAGTGGTGCTGGTCAACTTCAAGGTCGCCTGCAAGTGTTCCTTCGAGATCGAACATTCCGTGTTTACAGAAAGCCTGGAGCATGTGGTCGAAGAAACCGATTGGGTTTTTTACGTTACATTTTCCAGTTCCATCAAGATTCAATGTTAACTTGATCTGTGTTTCTTTTGTATTTCTTTCAACAGTTGCAGTTCTCATTTTATTTCCTTTAAGATTCTTTGCTTTATCGGAATGTGACTAGCACATTACTTTTCTTAATTCGTATTCCAAAATGTCTGTTGCACCAAGGCTCTGGAGCTTTGGAAGCAATGTAGGAACTTCGCTTTTCTTTACTGCGATTTTAACTGCATAACCACTGTCTCCAAAGAGAGGGCTCACAGTTGGGCTCTTCATAGAAGGAATTCCTGCGATTAAAGCATCAAACTTTTCTTTTGAAACATTCATTTCAAGCATTACGCGGGAACGAGCGTTCAATACAGCTTCAAAGAGCATTTTAAGTTCCATGATTTTCTGCTTTTTTTCCGGATCATTCATTGCTTCTTTTGAAGCGTACATTCTTGTAGAAGATTCCATCAATGTGTCACAGATCTTAAGGCGGTTAGCTTTAAGTGATGAACCTGTAGATGTGTTGTCGATGAGAATCTGTGCAAGAGCATCTTCATTATCCTGAACGAAGCCTTCCGATGTTCCCCATGTGCGGAAAATTGTTCCGTCGATTTTCTTTTCTTCTACCCATTTGCGGCTCAAAGACTGATATTCAGTTGCGATTGTAACCGGGCTTTTAAGAAGTGTGTCGAAATCTTTTGTTTCTGGAATTGCAGCAACAATGCGTACTGGATCAAATCCAAGATCCATGATTTCTACAACTTTATCTTCAACACCGTTTTCGTAAACCCAGTCTTTTCCAGAAAAACCAACATCAGCTTTATTTGAAGCAAGAAGAAGGCTTGTAATCTGTGGTTTTACAACCTGGAATGCAAGGTCTTTCTGATTTGTAGTAGGAAAGTAAGTTCTGTCTGGAAGATGAATTGAAATTCCAACATCGCTTAAAAGAGCGTAAACTGATTCGTAGATTCTTCCTTTTGCCAATAGAACTTTTAATTTATCCATTTTATTTCTCCATATTGTGCTGCAAAGTGGAAATTCCTGCAGCATTTGTGTGTTCTAATTTTATAGTAGAAAACATTGAAATTCAACACTTTCTACTATAAAATTAGTAGTGATTTAGTTTAATTGAAGTAGATATGAAGAAAAAGAAGACTCAGATTCTGGGAATTATACTCATCATTTTAACCGCTCTCGTTACCAGTCTGGGACAATTTGCCTGGAAATATTCAAGTAATTGTTCTGGTTCTGCAAAAATTCTTCTGACAGTTGCAGGTTTTGCTGTTTTCGGAGTTTCTGGTTTTTTGATGATTGTTTCTTATCGGTTTGGAGAACTTTCGATTATTCAGCCTTTATTGAGCATCGGTTTTGTATTCTCTCTAGTGCTTGGAAAAATATTCTTACACGAAGAACATTCCATTTTTAAATATATTGGCATTGCTGTAATTCTTGCAGGTGTTTTTATTCTTGCTAGAGCGGGAACTAAAAGTGCCGAAGAAGAAGTTGTTGAAGAAATTGTTGAAGAAATTGCAGAAAAGGTTCAGTTTGCAGAACATAAAACAGCTGACGAGGGTGATGAATAATGAATCCTGTTTTGAAAGCTGTTCTTTATATTGCCGGTGTTGCTGCAATGACTTGTGGAAATTCCATCGGCGCTTTGTTTTTTAAGGTTACCATGATCAGGGTAAAAGTTTTCAGTATAAAAAATACTTTTAAAATTCCAACTTTATATTTTGGGATTTTATGTTATGCAGTGGGCTCTCTTTTGAATATTCTTCTGATGTATTTTCTGGACTATTCCACTGTTTATCCGCTTACATCACTTACATGCGTGTGGACACTTTTATTTTCATCTGTTTTTTTAGGTGAAAAAATAACGGCACGGAAGTTTATCGGTATTGCGGTTATTATCTGTGGTGCTATTTTAATTTGTTTTTAATTTTTAACATTTGCGAGTTGCTTGTGTGAGGGTTATATGAAAAAATTACTGTCTTTTGTTTGTGCACTTTTAACAGGTATTTCTGTTTTTGCGACAAAAAATCCTGATTTATTTTTTGCAGATTATGTTCTACGTGCGTGGACAACAATAGATGGACTTCCTGGAAATTCAATTACTGATATTATACAAAGTAAAGACGGATATCTTTTTATCGGAACATATGGAGGACTTGTCAGATTTGATGGCGTTGAGTTTGTAACCATCAATCGTTCTGTTGACCCAAAATATAATTTTATGTCAGCCCGCTCGGTAATGGAAGATTCCCGTGGAAACTTATGGGTTGGTTCAAATGATGAAGGTGTGTTCTGTCTTAAAGAAAATGGTGATGTAATTTCATTTACAACTTTAAATGGATTACCAAATAATTCAATTCGTAATTTCTGCGAAGATAAAGAAGGAAATATCTGGATTGGAACTTCATCAGGAATTGCCTGTATTTCAAAAGATTATAAAATTGTATCTCTGCCAGGGTTTGATAAAATTCCTAACAACAACCACTTTATTGCTTTTCAGCTTTACTGCGATACTGCTGGAAGAATCTGGGTTGTAACTGGAACTGAAAACGGCCTTTACCTTTATTATAATCAGAACTTTTATGTCTACGATGGAATTAAGTCCATTAAAAATCCTGCAGTAACAACTGTTACTCAAGATGCATCGGGTGCATTCTGGTTTGGTGTAGCTCCATACTATGCTGTAAAAATTACTCCTGAAGATGAGATACTTCATAACATAGGAAACGGTGCTCAGAAGGGAACTGTAGTAAATAATATTTTCCAGGATTCTTCAATGAATATCTGGTTCGCACTTGATAATGGTGTAACTGTCTTGCATGATGGTCACTATTCTTATTTTGATAAAGATTCAGGCTTTGATGCAGAAAGTGTATGTAAGGTTATTGAAGACCGTGAAAAAAATATCTGGTTTGCAACTGATTTAGGTGGAATTGAACGTTTGAGCTACAGTAAATTCCAGACAACATACATGCCTACAACTGTGAATGCAATTGCTCAGGATTTAAAGCGTGGTGTTGTATGGATTGCCGGAGATGATGGCCTTTACTGTTATTCGAAAGGCCGATTTATTGAAAATGACATTACAAGAAAATGTAAAAATGTTCGAGTAAGACATGTGGCTTTGACAAAGGATAATTCCCTTTTGGTGAGCACTTACGAAAAATTAGGTCAGATGAAATTTTCATTGAATGGCTCCGTTCAATATTGGGATAAAACATCTGGACTTGCTGGTTCTAAAATTCGTGTGTGTGAAGAAATGTCAAATGGCGATATTTATATTGGAACAACAACAGGGCTTTCAATTGTCAACAAAGATGGAACAATAAAAAATATTACAAAAGATGATAATGTTTCCAACGACTTTATTATGTGTCTTTTCGAAGATAAAAATGGTGAAGTATGGGTAGGAACTGATGGCGGCGGAATCTTTATTCTTAAAGATGGTCAAGTTGTAAAAACCATGACAAAGCAGGATGGTCTTGCCGGAAATGTTATTTTCAAAATTTTGCGTCTGAACGAAAATGAAATCTGGATCTGTACAGGAACTGGTGCCAGCTGTATACGCGATGAAAAAATCTTAAGCTTTGATTCATCTGATGGTCTTGGAACAGACAGCGTATTCCAGCTTGTTGGTGATTATTCGAAAAAAATCTGGGGAACTTCAAATCGCGGTATTTTCTGTATTAACCGTGATGATCTTGAAGATTTCTTCTCAGGTAAAAAGACAAAAATCATAACCCGGTTCTACACAAGCCTTGATGGTATTACTTCTAATGGTGTTACAGCAACTTCACTTTCAATGAAGGATAATCTTGGCCGCATCTGGTTCACTTTAGTTGACGGATTTACAATTTACGATCCTGTTCGTAATGCGTCAAATAATGCAGCTCCAGAAGTTAAGATTCAGCAAGTGTTTGCAGATGGTCAGGAATATCCGGTTAATGGAAAAATTGTTCTCGGTCCTGATGTTAAAAGAATTAATATCAAATATACAGGTATAAGTTTTATTTCATCGGAGCAGGTAAAATTCAGAACAAAGATGTCTGGCTTTGATGATAATTATTGCGAATGGACAAATGAACGTCTTATGTCTTACACAAACCTTAAGCCTGGTACTTATGAGTTTAATGTAATTGCTCAGAACGGAGATGAAATTCAGAGTCTGGTTCCTCAGAGCATAACAATTATCAAACGACCACATTTCTGGCAGTGCTGGTGGTTTATTGGCCTTTGTATTATTACAGTTTCAGGTGTGATATTTCTTGTTTATATCATTCGTGTTAACCGCTATAAAAGGGAACAGGAAAAGGCCGAAAAGCTTTCTCTTGAAGTAACACTTGCTCTAGCAGGAACAATCGATGCCAAAGATAAATACACAAATGGTCATTCAAACCGCGTTGCTATGTATGCAAGAATGCTGTCAAAAAATCTGGGTGATTCAGAAGAAGAGCAGAAAAAAGTTTATTACTCGGCACTTCTTCACGATATCGGAAAAATTGGAATTCCTGATCAGATTATCAATAAACCTGCAAAACTGACAGAAGAAGAATTTAATACAATCAAAACTCATCCTGTAATTGGAAGCGAAATCCTTTCATCAGTATCTTCAATGAGTGAACTTACTGTTGGGGCTAGAAGTCACCATGAACGTTTTGATGGTACAGGATATCCAGATGGACTTAAAGGACATGATATTCCTCGTCTTGCAAGAATTATCTGTGTTGCCGATGCATATGATGCAATGACATCAAATCGCAGTTATCGAAAATTCCTTGCACAGGATGTAGTAAGAAAGGAATTGGAAGAAAATAGTGGAACTCAATTTGATCCTGAAATAGTAAGCTGTATGCTTGCAATTATTGATTTTGATACAGACTATACGCTTCATGAATAAAAGGATGTTCCACTGATGATTTTCATTATAGGTGGTACAGTTTACACGCAGTCAGATTTCTGATAATATATAAATATAAGGGTCTTCAGATGAGTCCAGGTCCTATGCAATTTGTCGCCGCAAAACCCCGCCAGATCGGGAACGAAGCAACGGTATGCGGATGACAGGTGTGCCGTAGATAACCTGGGCTCTTTTGAAGGCCTTTTTTTGCAAAACTCAAAATCCGGATTTTCACCGTGTGTTGAGCGGGAAGCGGTGTGAGGTTATATTATTTTCCCGTTTACAATAAGCTTTTTTACTTTACCGATAAGCTCCTTTCCTTCGAATGGACTTGCTTTTCCTTTGCTTGCAAAGTCTGCGGCTTTTACTGTCCATTTTTCATCAGGATCAACGAGAACTAAATCTGCATCGTAGCCTTCTTTGATAAGACCTTTTTTAAGGTCAAGGATTTCTGCTGCGTTTGCAGACATTAAGGCAGAAAGTTTTTTAAGGGAAAATTTTTCCTGTTTGCAGAGAACTGTGTTGCAGACTGCGAATGCGGTTTCGCTTCCGGTAAAGCCAGGAGCGCCCGCTGCTTTATCGTCGCTTGTGTGTGGGGCGTGGTCCGTGCTGATGGTGTCGGCTGTTCCGTCACGGAGAGCTTCGATAAGGGCGCGTCTGTCGGTTTCGGATCTGAGTGGTGGATTAACAAGCGCGAGGATTTCTGGAAGCTTGTCTCCGGTAAGGCCGATGTGGTGTGGGGTAATTTCTACGGTGCATTTACAGCCGTTCTTTTTTGCCTCGCGCACGGCGTCGATAGAACCTTTGGTGCTGCAGTGACAGATGTGTACGCGACAGCCTGCAAGGTTTGCAAGCTGAATGTTGCGGTATGTAAATGCATCTTCTGCAACTTTTAAAAGGTTGTTTGCAGTTGTAAGGTTTTCAGATATTTCTGAAAGCACATTGTCTGGAGTTTTATTATCTTCTGGAATTACGCCCCATGCTGGAATTTGAAATTCCTTCATAAGCTTTAATGCATTCTGACGATAGACTTTTGCCTGGATTGCAAGTTCTGGATCTTCACAGTGACAGCTTACGATGATTCCTTTGTCGGCTGCTTTTTTCATTCCTTCCAGCATGATGCTGCTTGAAAGAACATCATGACCGTCTTCGGTAATTACCGGAAACTCACGGGGGTTGAGAGAATCGATGTGGGATGTGTCTTTTCCTTCAAAATCTTTTGTGATGCTTGTTGTCTGAAAAATGTTGCTCATCTTTTTTGACTTAGCTTCGTCCATTACAGCTTTTGCCTGTTCGTAAGATGACATGACAGGATTTGTGTTTGGCATCAGCACCAGTGTTCCAAAGCCGCCGTTTTTTGCAGCTGCAAGGCCAGAGTCCAGGTCTTCTTTAAGTGGTTGTCCCGGATATCTAAAGTGTGCGTGCATGTCGATGAATGCCGGCATTAATGTGAGGCCCTGTGCGTCGATGTAATCTTCATCTTTTGCTTCTGTAACCATGGGTTTTTTTTCGTTACAGATCTGGGCAAGTGTAATCTTTCCCTTTTCACAGATTACAAATCCTTTGCCTGATGTATTTTTGTCTACGATATTTGCGTTGTAAATTACTAACATTGTTATGTACGAAAATGAATTATAGAAATTGCACTGTTTCTATTTTCCGTTATAAAGATCAAGACGTTCAAAAACCATTGTTGCCTGGATTTTATCTCCGCCTAAAAAACCTTTTGATCCGGATGATGTTGTACTGATTGTGTGCAGGCGATAGCCTTTGTCAGCCTGTTCATTGATTACATCCTGAAGGTTTGTAAGACTGCTTACTCCTGAACCTGTTCCGAAGAAAGCTTCAGTTAGTACAACTTGAAGGACAATGTATTTTTCATTACCTGATGTTCCTTCAGCTGCTCCGTGTCCGCTATCAAAACCATCAAAAAAACCCATATTCATTACTCCTAGTTTTCAAAAATATCCTGAGCTTCTGGCTGAGGGCCTGCTTTTACCATGGCATCACAAAACTCGCAGCAGTACAAAGCTTTTTCTTTGTCTACAAGCTTGAATGTCTGTGGAACATAGTGCTCTGTAATTGTGATACAGCGTGGATTTTTACATTTGATTACATTCTCAACGCGGGATGGAAGTTCCATCTTAATCTTTTTTACAATCTTTTCGTCTTTAATTACATTTACTGTAATGTTTGGATCGATGAAGCCAAGAACTGAAAAGTCGATGTTGATAATGTTATCAATTTTGATGATATCTTTCTTTCCCATTGTATGAGAAGGAACATTCATAACCAAAGCTGTTGTAAAATGTGTTTTTTCAAGTCCCAGCCAATTAAAGATTCTTGGACCGTAACCTGCACAGATGTGGTCTATTACAAGACCGTTTTTGATTGTATCTACATTAAGCATTCTGTTCCTCCCTTATTAAAGTGCACCTGTTACTTTTGCAATCAATGCCATTCGTGCATACATTCCGTATTTAACCTGCTTAAAGTATGAAGCTCGTGGGTCGTCGTCTACATCAGGCTGAATTTCGTTTACACGAGGAAGTGGATGCAATACGATCATGTCGTTCTTTGCAAGCTTCATTTTTTCGCGGTCAAGAATGTAGCTGTCTTTTAAGCGGATGTAATCCTGCTCGTTGAAGAAGCGTTCTTTCTGAACTCGTGTCATGTAAAGAACATCAAGGTCGCCGATTACGTCTTCCAGGCGTTCTGCTTCTATGTATTCAACGCCTGATGGTTTCAAAATGTTTTCGATCATGTAATCTGGTACTTTGAGTTCTTTTGGACTGATAAATACGAACTTGTTTTTTGGATAGCGGCACATTGCCTGTGTAAGTGAGTGAACTGTGCGTCCAAACTTTAAGTCGCCGCAGAATCCTACGACCTGGTTTTCGTAGCTTCCTTTTAATGAACGAATTGTCAGAAGGTCAGTCAATGTTTGTGTCGGATGAAAGTGTCCGCCATCTCCTGCATTGATTACAGGACAAGCTGAATATTTTGATGCAAGGAAAGCAGCACCTTCTTTTGGTGTTCTCATTGCAATTACATCTGCGTAAGAAGAAACTACGCGGATTGTGTCTGCAAGGCTTTCTCCCTTTGATGTTGAAGTGTAGCTTGCGTCAGCAAAGCCTTCTACAGTTCCTCCAAGACGAAGCATTGCTGCCTCAAATGAAAGTCGTGTTCTGGTGCTTGGCTCAAAAAAAAGTGCCGCTAGAATTTTTCCGCGGCACACATCTTGAAATGAAACTGGATCAACAATAATCTGCTCAGCTAATGTACAAATTTCATCAATTTCCTGAACTGACAAATTTCCTGGTTCAATAACATGACGACCTTTTAGCATCGTATACTCCGTAATTATCTTTTAAATTTTTATAATGTTATCACTAACGGCTGAATATTGCAATGTAGTTTTTTTATGGAATTTTTGCAAAACCCGTAAATTCATCCCTAATATGTCACAATTTGTCACGTGCATTGATTAAAAACTAATAAATAGGTAAAATTATAGGACTTATAGTCAAAAGGGTTAAAGGTGAACGAAACTATCTATTTATCAGCTCCAGGCGTAATTTGCGGTGCAGGTTCTTCTATAGAAAAGGTGTGGGAATCTTGTATTTCCGGAAATCGTGATGGAATTAAACGAGTAACAGCAATTGGCGGTACAGAATTCTATGCAGGTAAGATTGACGATTCACTTTTGCCATCTGTTTCTGATGCTCGTTATGACATGCGTATCATCAGAATCCTTGATAAGGCTTTGATACAGATTCAGTCAAGTGTAGAAAAAGTTAAGGCAAAATATGGTGCAGACAGAATTGCTGTTTGTATTGGTGCCTGCGATAATGGTTCAGAATTTTCACTTGCTGGTCACAGGGAATTTTTTGCAAACGGAAAATTCCCTTCAAATTATAAACTAGATATTCAGAGTGCAGATTATCCTGCAGCTTTTATAAAAGAAAAATGTGGTCTTAACGGTCCTGCTTTTGTTTTTGCAACTGCATGTTCTTCAAGTGCAAGTGCAATGATTAAAGCTCGTGATATGATTCAGGCTGGATTAGTTGATGCTGCTGTTGTTGGTGGTGTTGATATTGCCAGTGATACAGTTCTTTTGGGTTTTGACAGCCTTGAAGCTGTGTCAGATGAAAAGACAAATCCATTCAGCAAAAACCGTAAAGGTATTACTTTAGGTGAAGCAGCAGCTTTATTTGTTGTTTCAAAGGATGCTGATGATGTTTCAGATAATACTGACGGTATTGCAATTAAGCTTCTAGGTGCAGGCGAAAGTGCAGATGCAAGTCACATGACAGCTCCTCTCGAAGATGGAAGCGGTGCCGCTCAGGCTATCAAAGAAGCGTTGAATGATTCAGGCTTAAAGCCAACTGACATTGATTACCTTAACCTTCACGGAACAGGTACACATCTTAATGATGCAATGGAATCTAAAGCTGTAAACGCAATTTTTGGTGAATACACAAAAGATTTGCCTGTAAGTTCAACTAAGCCGCTTATGGGGCACACTTTAGGTGCTTCAGGTGCAATCGAACTTGCAATCTGCAGTCATGCTTTAAGACATTCTGCAGAGAAGAAACTTCCTGTTCACATGTGGGACGGAGTTTTTGATGATGAATTACCTCGCCTTAACTTTGTAAAAAGCGGCGATGTTTGTAAAGAAGAAATTAAGATCGCTATGAGCAATTCTTTTGGTTTTGGCGGTTGTAATATCAGTTTGATAATTGGAAAATAAAGGAAGGTTTAAAAAGTGGAACCAAGAAAATTACCACAGAATGTTCCTGCAGAAGAATTAATTAATCTTTTGCCTCACAAGGGAAAGATGTTCCTTTTGGATCATCTTACTCAGCACGACACTGTAGCTCGTACACTTGAGTCAGAATCTCTTGTAACAAAAAATCATATTTTCTATGACGAGGCACTTGATGGAATTCCATCGCATGTAGCTTTTGAACTTATTGCACAGAGTATTTCAGCATTATCTGGAGTTACAGGCTGTGAAAGAGGGGAACCTGCAAAACCAGGATTCCTTTTAAGTCTTCAGAACTATCAGGCACATGCAGCGTCATTTAAAGCAGGAACTTCAGTTCACTGTGTTATTAAGAAAATTGATGAACTTGAAAATATGATGACATATTCAGGTGTTGCTTATTCAAGTGAAGATCCTGAAAAGCCTGTTGTTGAAACAGTAATCACTGTAATGGAAACAACAGACTTAAGAGTATTAGGTGAAAATTAATCTGTTGCTGGAAATTCCCTGCTTACAGAAATTTTATTATTTATAATTTTTTAAAGAAAACCATTGGAGGTTTAATAATATGGAAAAAAGACGTGTAGTAGTAACAGGTGCCGGAATGGCAACATCTCTCGGTGATAACTGGGAAGAAATGAAACAGAGCCTTAAAGCACTTGAAAACAAAGTTGTACGTATGGATGAATGGGACCGTTATGGTGCCGGAATGAATACTCGCCTTGCCGCTCCTTACACAAAAGATCTTAGAAAATATGACCGCAAAAAGACTCGTTCAATGGGTCGTGTATCTCGCCTTGCACTTCAGGCAACTGATGATGCTTTGAGAATGGCTGGATTAATTGATGCAGAGGGAAACGTTGCAGAAGAACTTCACAATGGCCGCACTGGTATTTCTTACGGTTCATGTATGGGTTCTATGGATGCTCAGATGGAATTCTGTGCAATGCTTGAAAATGCTGACTGTACAAGAATGAATGCTACAACTTATGTTCGTGCTATGCCACAGACAGCAGCTTCTAACCTTTCAGTTTATTTCCAGATTCGCGGAAGAATTATTACAACTAACACAGCTTGTACATCTGGTTCTCAGTCAATCGGTTATTCTTACGAACAGATTGCTTACGGATTCCAGGATATGATGATTGCAGGTGGTGCTGAAGAATTGAGCGCTGCTGACTCGGACATCTTCGATACACTTTATGCTGCTTCAACAAAGAATGATACACCTAAAAAGACACCAAGCCCATTCTCAACAGAACGCGATGGTCTTGTAATCGGTGAAGGTGGAGCAACACTCATCCTCGAAGAATACGAACATGCAAAAGCTCGTGGTGCAAAAATCTATGCAGAAATCATCGGATTCGGTACAAACCAGGACGGAAACCACATCACAACTCCAAACCAGGATACAATGGCAAAAGCTCTTCAGCTTGCTATTGATGATGCAGGAATCAGCCCAGACCAGATCGGTTACGTAAACGCACACGGAACTTCAACAGGACACGGAGACGTTGCAGAAACTAACGCAACAGAATCTGTATTCAAGAGACCAGTTCCTATTTCTTCAACAAAGAGCTACACAGGTCACACACTTGGATGCTGTGGATGTCTTGAAGCTTGGGTAACAATCCAGATGATGAACGACGGATGGTTCCACCCAACATTGAACCTTACAAAAGAAAACCTCGACCCAGCTTGTGGTAAGCTTGATTACATCATGGGTGAAGGAAGAGAAATTGATACAGACATCGTAATGTCAAACAACTTCGCATTCGGTGGCGTTAACACATCATTGATTTTCAAAAAATGTAACTAAGGACTTACTAAAATGCCAAAGATTGAAGTAAATGAAAAATTATTCTTCCAGATGGTTGGTCAGAAATATGATTACGATACACTGGAGAAAAAATTAACATGCGGAAAGGCTGAACTTGATGAAAAACCTGATATGTCTCAGTCAGAAGACCAGCGTGTTATTAAGATTGAATTGAATGATACAAACCGTCCTGACCTCTGGTCAACAAACGGTGTTGCACGCCAGCTTCGTGTTCATGGTGGCGGAAAACCTGCAGACTATTCAAGCTTCCTTTCTCGTGAAGGAGATATTAAGGACAACAATGGTCGTGTAGTAACAGTTGACCCTGAACTTAAAGACATTCGTCCATACATGGTTGCCTTTATGATCGAAGGTAAACCAATCGATGAACCAATGCTCCTCGATATCATTCAGACTCAGGAAAAGCTTGCATGGAACTTCGGTCGTAAGAGAAAATCTATTTCAATGGGACTTTATCGCATTTCTCAGATGAAATGGCCAGTTCACTACAAGGCAGTTGATCCAGATACAACTTCATTCGTACCTTTGACATTTGAAAAACCCTTGACATGTCGCCAGATTCTTGACGAGCATCCAAAAGGAAAAGATTATGGATGGATCATTAAGGACTTTAAGAAATTCCCACTTTTAACAGATGATAATAACGAAGTAATGTCTATGGCTCCAGTTATCAACAGTGCAACTTTGGGCGCTGTTCAGGTTGGAGACAAAGACCTGATGGTAGAACTTACTGGTGACAACATGGCAAACCTGATGCTTGCTGCAAACATTGTTGCCTGTGACTTTGCTGACTGTGGTTATACAATCCGTCCTATTAAAGTTGAACATCCATATGAAACAGGATTTGGAAAATCAATCTGTGCTCCATTCTATTTCCAGAAGCCTACAAAAGCTGTTCTTAAGAATATCAACAAGCTTCTTGGTTCTTCATTTACAAAAGAACAGGTTGTTGAAGCTCTTGTAAGAATGAGCAACAAAGTTGAAACAGCTGATGTAAATGGTGATGTTGAATTTACAGTATGGCCTGCACCATTCAGAAACGACTTCCTTCACGAAGTTGATATTATTGAAGATGTAATGATCGGTGTTGGGCTTGATAACTTCAATGCTGAAAAACCAAATGACTTTACAATCGGTCGTTTGATGCCTTTGACATTGTTCTCAAGAAAAGCAAAGAACATCATGGTAGGTCTTGGATATCAGGAAATGATCTTCAATTACCTTGGAAGCAAAAAAGACTATATCGAAAAAATGAATATCGACGATTCAAAAATCATCGAAGTTTCAAATCCAATGAGTGAAAACTATCAGTTCGTTCGCCCTTCTATCATCGCTTCTTTGCTCAGAGCAGAAAGCGGATCGGCTAACGCAATTTTCCCTCACAAAATTTTCGAAATCGGAAAAGTTGCTTACCTTTGCCAAGAAGAAAATACAGGAACAAGAACTCGTCAGAGTCTTGGCTTTATGACTGCTGCTAGCAATGCTAACTTTAACAGTGCTGCCAGCGAAGTTTCTTCTCTCTTGTACTTCCTTGATCATGAGTACAAAGTTGCTGAATGTGATGATCCAAGATTCATTCCTGGTCGTCAGGCTGCAATCATGGTTAACGGGAAACAGGTTGGTGTATTTGGTGAAGTTCATCCACAGGTTCTTGAAAACTGGTCAATCACAGTTCCATGTGTAGCCGGTGAAATCGATATCGAAGAAGTTATGACAATGTCTTCTTCAGAAAAGGCTCCTGCAAAAGAAACAAAGTCTGAACCAAAGCCAGTTGTTAACCAGAAATCAGAAGCAGAAACTGACCCAATTAAATATTTTAACGAACACATCGAAATCCGTGTTGCAAAAATCGAAAAGGTTGATGTAAATCCAGAAGGCGATAAACTCTATATCGAAACAATGGATGATGGAACAGGAACTCCTCGCATCATTCAGTCAGGCTTAAGACCATATATGTCAGCTGATGAATTACTTGGAAAACACGTTCTTATTGCAGCAAATCTTGCACCTCGCAAAATGAAAGGTGTAGAAAGCCACGGTATGCTTTTAGCATGTGACTATAAAGAAGACGGCAAAGAAAAGGTTGAACTTTTGACAGCTCCATGGGCAGCTCCAGGAACTTTGGTTGTTCCAGAAGGCTCTGATCCATCAATTGCAAAACCTGCAAAGCTTGATGCAGATAAATTCTTTAAGATAACTATGAAAGTGGAAGGCAAGAAAATGGTTCTCAACGGAGTTCCAATGACAGCCGACGGAAAAGTTATTACTACAGAGAAATCTGACAACTGTGAAGTTTGCTAGTTTGCTGATAAAGATTTGATTATTAATCCCGCGTGAGGTTGTTCCCTTGCGCGGGATTTTTTTTTTGTGTGTCATTCTTTGAGACAGTTGGGGTGGTAAAATATGTGATATAATAATGTTATTATAATTGCAGAGAGGTGAGAGTATGAAAGCTGTTGAAAAATTTACAAATAAATTTAACTTAACAAAAACAATTCGAATGGAATTAGTTCCAGAGAATGTATTTGCAAAAGATTTGGCAGAAGATAATGCAAAAGGTCAAGGTAATGCAGTTGAACGCGCAAAAAAAATTGCAGATGCTTATGTTCCTGTAAAAAAACTTCTCGATGATTATTACAGATTTTCTATAAACAAAATATTAAAAGAATTTGTAATTTCAGAAAATGAAATTAATGAACTTTTTGACACATATCTATCATATAAATCTAAGAAAGATAAAAAGTGGGAAGATGTTTCAACAAAATTAAGGAAACGAATTGTTTCAGAATTAAAAGAAATCAGTTCAGAAACAAGTGGTAATCTTATTGAAGGTACAAAAACTGAAAAATCAAAAATCAGTACATATCTTGAATATCAATTACAAGCAGGATTGATAACAAAACCCATTTTCGAAGAATCAATATCAAATTTAGAAAAATTTAAAAGATTTACAGGATTTTTTGATGGCTACATGGAAAACAGAAAAAATATGTTTTCTGATAAAACTGAAAATACAGCCATAGCAAATCGTCTTGTAAATGACAACCTTGGTATTTATTTTGAAAACTGTATTAAATTAGAAAAAATAAAACAAGTTGCACCTGAATTGTATTCATCAATTCTTGCGAAAAATAAAGAGTTGACTACTCTTACTGGTTATTCAAAATTAATTACACAAAATGCTATTCAAACTTATAACGATTTCATAGGTCACAAATCAGAAGATAAGTTTGCAAAAGGAATCAATCAGATAATCAATGAATATAAATTGGATCATCCTGAAGAAAAAAAGAATATTCCATATCTGAATAAATTACATAACCAGATTCTTTTTAGAGATGTAAAAGATGAAAACACTAAAGATGATTTCTCAACAGATGAAGAAGTTTTATCAACAATACAGGATTTTGTAAACAATCCTGTTGAAGATTATCTTACACGGGCAGATGAACTGTTTTCTGATTCCAATCAATTAGCTTTGGATGGAATTTTCATTTTGCCAAACAAAATAAATAAGTTTTCAGAAATTATTTTTAATAATGAAAAGGATTCTTATTCCGTATTACGACATAAATTATTGGAAAATGACAAAGATATTTTAAAACCATTTTCATTGAAAACTGTTAATGAGTTAGAAAAAGACTTTGATGTTGTCGATACATTGAACTCTTATCTTATGAAGTTGATAAAAGATTCTAAAGATTCAATTTCAGAATTGAAAATTCTTTTACAAGAATTACTAAACGGTTCAAAAACTCTTGATAAAGACAGAAAAGTTCCTAAAAACGAAAAAGACAGTGGCGGTAAAGGATTCCAGCAGATAGAAATAATTCAAAAATGTTTTATGAATCTGATTGAAATCAACAGATTCTTTACATTATTCAATCTTGAAAAAGATGGTGTCGCCATGCAAATAGAAAATTCTGATTTCGATTTCTATGAAAATTTAAAGGTTTTAATGGAATTTAATGAAGATTTGTATCTTTTTGCTAAGGTTAAGAACTATCTATCTCGAAAGCCGTATTCAAATGATAAGATAAGGATTTATTTTGATAATAATTCATTTTTTCTTAGAGGATTTACAGAAAATAATACAAAATCAGATAATGGAACCCAATACGGAGGGTACCTTTTCAGAAAGAAGAATAGTTTTGATGAATATGATTATTTCTTAGGTTGTAGCAAAAATGCATATTTGTTTAGAGAGAATTTTGCTGATTCTATTCCTGAAAATGATAAATCTGATTATGAGCGATTGTATTATTATCAGCCAAAATTGAAAACAATTTACAATGGTTACAAGAATAAAGATGGCAAAGATTATGGTTTTGATAAAAATAAATTTAAAGAACTTATTTCTGCTGTGTCAGAAAAAAATGGTACTAAGATTTCTTATGAAGAAAAAGATACACCTACGATACTTCTTTCACGAATCGAAACTTCAAATCCTGAATTGTATAAGATAATAATCAGTGATTCTTCTGTAATTGAACTTCAAAAAGAAATGATTGAAAACTTGAAGGCTGTTTTCTCTAAATTCGTAAAAAAAGTACCATCACTTTCTGATGTTTTAAAAAAGGATTTTTCATCATTAAAAGAATTTATTGATGCTGTTTCATATATTGATAATGAAAAGTCTTTCTATTATGGACATGTCAGTAAAAAAGAAATGGAGTCACAGAATTCTGTTTCTGATGGTGAAAATGCTAAGAAGTTTTATTTGTTTAAAATACAGAACAAGGATTTAAAAGAAAGAAAAGACGGTAAGAAATCAACTGGAACAGAAAATCTTCATACTATGTATTTTAAAGCATTGATGTCTGCTAATCAAAACTGTATTGATATTGGTGCTGGTCAGGTTTATTTCAGAGAAAAGAATTACACAGGAAAAGAAGTAATTCATCCTGCAAACAATCCAATCAAAAATAAAACTACGGGTTATCCAAAAGAAAATAGTACATTTACTTATGACATACGAAAGGACAACCGCTATTTTGAAAATAAATTCTTCCTTCATTTATCGTTGTTCATAAATTTTGCAGCTCCAAAACCAAAATTAAATGATTTGAACACCGAGGTTAACAAGTATTTATATGCAAACAAAAAGGATATAAATATTATTGGAATTGATCGAGGTGAGCGAAATTTGTTGTATGTATCTGTTATAAATCAGAAAGGTGAAATTCTATATCAGCGTTCGCTTAATGAAATTTGTTATTCTATCAAAACAAATGGTGAGGAATTAACAGTTTCTAAAAATTATCATACTTTATTGGAAAATCGAGCAAAAGAAAGAGATTTGGCACGAAAAAGTTGGGGTCAAATTGACAACATAAAGGAATTGAAGAAAGGTTATCTTTCTCAAATCGTTCATGAGCTTAGTCTTTTAATGGTTCGATACAATGCAATCATCGTACTTGAAGACTTGAATCCAAAAATGAAGCAGTCTCGAAGTGGAATTGATATTCAACTTTATCAGAAATTTGAAAAAGCTCTTATTGATAAACTGAGTTATATGGTTTTCAAAAAAGACGAAGTTGTCGATGGTGAAGTTGTAAAAGCCAATAGTGTTTTAAATGGAATGCAATTGGCAACCCCAATAAAAGCATTCAAAGATATGAAAAATCAGAATGGTTTCATATTCTATGTATGGCCTCAGTATACTTCAAAAATTGATCCAATTACGGGGTTTGTTTCATTGTTTGATACAAGTGAAAAGACAATTTTTGAACATATAAAGTTTTTCAAGAAGTTTAAATCAATTGTTTATGAAAATGGAGATTTCAATTTTATAGTTGATGATTATTCAAAATTTTATGATAAGAAGAATACAATGAAAATTAAGTCTTTTGTCATTTCTTCAAAAGGCGAAAGAATAATTAACAGAAAAGATGGTCGTGCATGGAAATCTGAAACAATAATACCATCAAATGAACTGAAGTATTTGTTCAAAGAATTTGAAATCAATACGTCAGAAAATATTTTGAACCAGATAACTGATAATAAATTGCCTCTGGCTTTTTATAACAGATTGATAAAAATATTCAGAAGCATTGTTCAATTAAGAAACAGCGAAAGCGGAAATGGAAGTATTGATTATATTTCATCTCCTATTATTAAAATTGATGGAAAAGATATTGATTCTTTTGATTCTCGAGTTGAATTTGAAAAAGGTAAAAATGCAAAACTTCCAATTGATGCAGATGCAAATGGGGCTTATCACATTGCTCTAAAAGGTTTAATGGCATTAGAAACATTGGATTCAACTGGAAAAGTTAAAATATCGGCTTCCAACGCCGACTGGTTCCGTTTTGTTCAAGAAAAAGAATATTTAAAATAGGAGTTCGTTATGCCAGAAAACACACAGATTAAGCTTTTTGAAGAAAAAAAAGTACGTTCTATTTGGGACGAAAATGAACTGCAATGGTATTTTTCGGTAATTGATGTTGTTGAAGTTCTTACGGAATCTGTAAATCCTCGTGATTATTGGTTCAAAATGAAGAAGCGCGTCCATTCTGAGGATGGCCTTGAACTGTCGACAATTTGTCGACAGTTCAAAATGACTGCTCAGGATGGAAAAATGCGAGAGACTGATTGTGCTAATGTAAAATCTCTTTTTCGTATCATTCAGTCCATCCCTTCTCCAAAGGCAGAGCCTTTTAAGCAATGGCTTGCACAAGTTGGATATGAACGAATGCAGGAAATTGAAAATCCTGAATTAGCTCAGGAACGGATGAAGGAACTGTACGAGAAGAAAGGTTATCCAAAGGATTGGATAGATAAACGTCTTCGGGGAATTGCAATTCGCCAAAATCTCACAGATGAATGGAAAGAACGTGGTATTACAAAAGAGAAAGATTATGCAATTCTTACTGCAGAAATTTCAAAGGCTACTTTTGGACTCACACCATCTGAATACAAAAATGTAAAAGGTCTTACAAAGAAAAATCAGAATCTGCGGGATCACATGACAGATTTAGAACTGATTTTTACTATGCTTGGTGAACGGGTTACTACAGAAATCAGTCAGCAGGAAAAACCTGAGGATTTTGAAGGCAATAAAGATGTGGCTCGCCGTGGCGGAAATGTTGCAGGAGTTGCCAGAAAAGAAACAGAAAAAGAATTAGGTCATTCCATAATTTCCTCGGAAAACTTTTTGAATCTGGACGAAAATTCAAATGGAACTTTATCTGAAGATAACTTACCTGAATGATTTTATTTTCTGTCCTCTTTCAATTTATTATCATCAGCTTTACGGAGATTTAGCGGAACGGCTTTATTACAACGATGCTCAACTTGACGGAAAAGCCGCTCACGAAGCTATTGATAATCAGAATTATTCCACACACAAAAAAATTCTTCAGGGAATTGATGTTTACTCTGATGAATATAAATTGTGTGGAAAAATTGATATTTTTGATATCGAAAAAGGCCTGCTTACAGAACGCAAAAAACATATTGAAAAAATTTACGATGGTTATCTTTTTCAGTTGTATGCCCAATGCCTGTGTCTTAGAGAAATAGGTTACACAGTAAATGAAATTCGGTTTTATTCCAGCGATGACAATAAAGTTTACAAAGTTGATTTACCAGAGAATAATCCAGAAATGTTTGAAAAATTCAAAAAAACTAATGAAGATATGCAGCATTTTGATGTAGATAGTTATGTACCAACTTCAGAAGAAAAATGCAAACATTGTATTTATAACGATTTTTGCGATAGACCTCTTTGCCCCAAAGCATATAACGGCGGATTTTAAAAAAAGGAAGACAAGATTATGATGAGTACGAGGGATTTTGAATGTAAACAGATTGC
>JAHAZA010000005.1 GCA_018385415.1 Treponema sp.
TGCGAGTAACGAACTCACAAATATATCATTCTTTTATTTTGAAATAAATCGCACTATTTTATAAATTTCTTTACACAAAAAAAAAGAGGGCCTCCGAAGAGACCCTCAATTAAGATTTTAAGTCAAGCTTACACTAGACTGTAAATCTTAGAAGAAGCACTGGAACATAACTGGAATTGCAATATTCATATCAGGAGTTGGAATGCCTTTTTCCTTATCTTTTGTCATTCCTTTTATACCACCGAAATCATCATTGAATGCAGCCTGTACTCCAATACCGATTGATCCATTTGCAACACCTTTATTAGCCATTACACTTGCAGTAATTGCTGTTTTAGCATTGTCTGTAAATTCCTGTCCAATTCTAACATCACCAGCTACACTAATACCATTACCACAGTCAACACCAACTCCAACACCAGCCTTCATAGAAGCATTATTGCCAGCATTTGTAGGAATTGTAACTTCTGCATTTGCATTTACAGATACTGCACCAAATGGCATTCCCCAGAATGCAGCAATTACGATGTCAGATTCAGGTTTTGTGTTGAAGTATGCACCTACATCCAATGTCATGTTTTCAACAGCTTTCAAAGATACAGCAGCATTGATAATACCATATTCGTCACCTGTACCTCTCCACTGAGCTTTAATCTGCATTACGTCAGTGATTGTGTAACCAGCCTGTACCTGAATGTTTTTGAAAACAGACTCATAATTTTCCAATGATGCATATTCAATAGGGAAACCTGCTGCAACATGAAGTCCTTCAATTGGATCGAGCATTACGATAGCACCTTTCATTGGTTCAGACATTGTGCCTGCATCTTTTGAAATACGACGGAAAGTAAGGTCTTCACCAAGGATGCTACCTGCACGGAGCCAGTCCCATGAACCGAAACAAGCGTTTCCACGGAGTGTATCATCGAATGACTGACCAAGCTGAATCTTCAACCAAGAAGCTGGTTTTACCCAGATGTAAGCGTTATCATTAACTGCTACACCACCTTTGTCAAATTTAACGTCAGCTACAACACCAACATCTTCTGAAGCTGCTGAGAAAGAAGCTCCGATACGTGGTTCTGCTCCCCATGATGTAGAAATACCTGTGTACATCTTTCCATCTGCACCAGCGATTGGAGTAAAGAATCCACGGTTGAATCCCATTCCAAAGTTAGCACCAGCGAATGCACTGCTTGCTGCCAATGCGATTGCTGCGATTGTTCCTACGATTTTTTTCATTATGAAAAAACCTCGGATTTTATTTGACAATTCAAGATGAAAAAAAATGACAAAAAAAACGGCTCCGAAAGGGAGCCGCTTGGGTATAAAAGTTTAATATTTTTTAGTAGCTGTCAGCTGAAACTGCCTGTTCCTGAAGTTCCTGTTTTACACGTTCGCGACCGATTTTTTACACTTCCACATATTTCAAAAGAATTTTATCACATTTCAAATTTATTTATTTTATAATTTTTTTGAAATAATAAAGAAATTCATAGTAATAAACATGGTAATAAACATTATATTATCACTTTACAGTTAACAATAAGTGCTTTATAATAGAATAACTTATAGACTTGTAATGCATAATGCTTACATGGAGGTATTTTTATGAACATTAAGAAAGGACTTCTTTTTACTTTTATCTGTGCAATGCTTGCTCTTCCTATGATGGCAGAAGAAGCTAAAGGCGGACACCAGAAAGCTGATATTACTTATCAGACAGCTCCTATTTATAAAGTATTGGATTCAAAAGATTTTTACGTAGTTCTCTACGGAAAATATGGTGCTAAAATCGGAACTGTAACAATTCCTAAAAAATGGGCAACATGGCAGAAAGACACTCCTCGTAAACTTTCATTAAGACAGCTTCCTTCAAAAATGGGAGCATTTATGACTCTGGTTAAAAAGGATAACGAATTCCACAAAGTAATTCTTACTGTTCCACTTGATCACACAAACAGACTCTGGGGAATTATTAACGATACAAAAGTTGATAAATCAGAAAAAGACTCTATTGAACTTGAATTAAGATAATGAAAATTATCACTGCATCTCAGATTGACTCATTCAAGAATTTTATAAAAGCCCACAATAATTTTATTATTGTGGGACATAAAGACCCTGATGGTGACTGTATTTCTTCATCATTAGGGGTTTCTTATATCCTTGAATATTTAAACAAACCCTTCACTATTGTAAACAACGGTCCATTTAAAAGACCAGAAACTAAAGAATACGAAAAATTCTTTACTTCCGAAATTCCTTTTATGTCAAAACAAGATCAGGATGAAACTGGTCTTATTATCGTTGACTGTTCAGAAAAAATGAGACTTGGTGAAGTTGGTGATACAGAATATCTCGACACATTTATTATTGACCACCACAAAACTTCAACAGGTTCTGAGGATTCAAAATGTATTATTGATTCTTCAAGTCCTGCTGCAAGCTGCTTGGTTCAAATGCTTTATGAAGCAATTGTAGGTCCATTAGATAAAAAAGCGGCAGACACTTTGTTTTTTGGGCTTTCTACAGATACAGGTTTCTTTAGATTCCTTCGTGAAGATTCTGCTAATGTTTTTGAACTTGCTGCTCGCCTTGTTACTGCAGGAGCAAATCCTAACAAAATGTACGATAAGATTACAGGCGGAAAGCCTTACTCTACCCGTAAGCTTTTAGGTACTACTATTGCTCATGCAGAACGGTACTGCAACGGAAAGCTAGTTGTAGCCTACGAAACAATGGAAGACACAAAGCGTTATGGTCAGGAAGGTCGTGATTCTGACATGTTCTATCAGGCTATGCTTTCTTGTGAAGGTGTTGAAGCAGTTGTGTTTGTAAGACAGGAAACTGAACATTCCTGCACTGCAGGTTTTAGAAGCCGTGACGCTATTGATGTAAGTGTAGTTGCAAGTCACTTTGGTGGTGGGGGACACAAAAATGCTTCTGGCATGAGCCGTGATGGCAAGCTTGAAACTTTAATTCCTGAAATCGTAAAGGAATTTTCTAAAATTTTATGATCTTTTTTAATAGTTGGCACATTTCTTGCTTAATACCAATTGATATTATGTCTGATATCATTTTGGGTAGGGAGCAGGAGTTTATTTATGACAACTATTAAATTGGATGACATTCCTGATTTAGTAAAGTCAAATAAATTGTCAAAACAAGAAGCTTGTGTTCAGGTATATTATACCTTGTACACAAATCCGGCACGTTTTGGATTATTGGATATGGATGAAGATTACAGAAGTGATTTTCTTCTTCATTTTCTTCAGCACAAAACAAATAACTTAATTCAAAATTATAATCCAGACATTTCGCCATTCGGGGCTTATGTTTACAAAACCATTCAGACGGCCCGTCTTACCTTCAAGAAAAATTTTACTGATAAGCAGAATTATAATACCCTATTCATTCAAGATTCCATTTATGCATATCAGGAGCAGCTTGAAGAAAGTGCAACTTCCGTTACAAAAATCGCATCTCCAACAGAGGAATTTTCACAAGTCCAATCTGAAGAAAAAATTCCATCTCTTGTTTATAAACAGTTATTTACAAAACAGCCTCACAGACTTTGCAAAGCCCAGTCCCAGGAACGCAGGTTAAAACGGGGTATTCTGATTCTTGCACTAAAATCTGCCTGGTACATTAGCGACGAACAAATACATAAAGTAAGCAAGGTATGTAATATTTCTCCTGATGTAATTACACAGTCAGTATGTCATTTAAAATCCTTACTAATAAACAAAGCACTAAACCGACAACTTATTGAAGAAAACCGAAACAGAGCCTACAGCTTTATTCACAACTACAGAATGCAGCTTCAAAATCCAGACCGTGATAAAGATCAGTTAAAACTGACACAGATCAATAAAAAGCTTCAGTTTCAAATGGAAAACTGGAATAAGAAAACCCAAAAGCTTCAGTCAGGAAAATATAAAATCAGTCCTACAAATTCAGAAATAGGAAAAATAATTGGATTACCGGAGCGGCTTGTAAGCTTCTATATGCGCAAAATTAAAGAAATGGATTCAGAAACAATTTCGTCCATTATTTAACACCTTATTGAAGGTCAGGACTTTTTTTATTAAACTTAAATACATGAAAATATATTTAGCAAGTGGCAACCTTAATAAAAAAAGAGAAATGCAAGAAATCTTTAGTGAACACACAATTGTTATTCCTAAAGATGAAGGTATTGAATTTGATCCAGAAGAAACAGGAACTGATTTTTACCAGAACAGTATGATAAAAGCAAAAGCATTATGGGACATTGTTCACTGCCCTGTAATTGCTGATGATTCAGGCATCAGTGTAAATGCCTTAAACGGTGTTCCTGGTGTATGGTCAAGCCGTTATGCAGGTCCTGACTTTCATAAAGGAAAACCTGATGGTTCTAAAATCAGCCAAGAGGAGCAGAATAAATTCCTTATACAGGAATTAAATCAGGCAATTGAAAAAGGTGTTGATTCAACATATTTTCCTAATGGAGAACGATCTGCATATTATTCCTGTTCTATGGTTTTAATGATTAATCCTACTAAATTCTATATTGCCCAGGAAAATTTTGAAGGAACATTAATTGAAGATGTCAAAGATTCCAGAGGTCAGTTCGGCTTTGGCTATGACCCAATCTTTTTCCTACCTCAATTTGGCAAAACTGCTGCAGAAATTACACCAGATGAAAAAAATGCTATTTCTCATCGGGGAAAAGCCTGCGCTGTTATAAAAAAGATCCTTGAAAACATTAAATTTTAATAAATTTTATTAAATTTTAATTTTTTTTGAAAATTTTCCCTAAAGTTTCCCCCTTTACCTGCCGATAACTAAAAAGAAGAGTTATGGGCAATTTGGATTTCGTGTAAATTCAAGCTCAGACGATTCTCTATAAAAATGTGTGGATGTAGCCTTGTAATACTGAAGCACATTTTTATACTCGGGCAAAAAGGATTTTGCCTTAAAGTTTCCAAGGAGGAAATTATGGTTATCAATCACAACATGTCAGCAATGTACGCTAACCGTCAGCTTGGCGTAACAGGTCTCAGTCTTTCTAAAGACATGGAGAAACTCTCTTCAGGAGAAAGAATCAACCGTGCAGGTGATGACGCTTCTGGTCTTGCTGTATCTGAAAAGATGCGTGCACAGATCCGTGGTTTGAATCAGGCTTCAGAAAACGCAGAAAATGGTATCAGTTTCATTCAGACAACTGAAGGTTACCTTCAGGAAACAACTGACATCATGCAGCGCATTCGCGAACTTGCTATTCAGGCATCTAACGGTATCTACTCTGACGAAGACCGTATGCAGATTCAGGTAGAAGTTTCTGCCCTCGTTTCAGAAGTTGATCGCATTGCAAGTGCAGCTCAGTTCAACGGCATGAATATGCTTACTGGACGTTTCGCTCGTCCTACAGGTGAAAACACTGTAACAGGTTCTATGTGGTTCCACATTGGTGCTAACATGGACCAGAGAATGCAGGTTTACATCGGAACTATGTCAGCAGAAGCTCTTGGAATTCGCGAAATCGGTACAGGCGACAAAATTTCACTGGCTGCTCCAGATGATGCCAACCGCGCAATCGGTACTATTGACGAAGCTCTTGTTAAAATCAACAAGCAGCGCGCAGACCTCGGTGCATATCAGAACCGTATGGAATACACAGTAAGAGGATTGGACATTTCAGCTGAAAACCTCCAGGCTTCTGAATCACGTATCCGCGATACAGATATGGCTAGCCAGATGGTTGAATTCACTAAGAACAGTGTTCTTCAGCAGGCTGGTACTGCAATGTTGGCTCAGGCTAACACTCAGTCACAGAATGTATTGAGCCTTCTTCGTTAGTTCCACTACTGAATTGCAAAAAGACAATCAAGCAAAATTTGACTTGTCTTTGATGTAATAACGGTATATACTATAAGTAGGTTTATTGTCGAAAGGCATAAACCTGCTTATAGCGCGGTAATTCTACTCTTCTCTCAATTACAATCAATACCGTACTGTTATTAAAAATTGCATGCATTTTCAGATGCACTATGTTCTTTGAAAATCGAGTACTCTTTGTGCGTCTTGTGACGGCATGGACAATCAGTTTTCTGTTAAAGGAATTTCCTTTACCTGCAAGACTGATTATTCCTGCTGTAAGGGTCTGAAAAGTTAAGGCTGGCGCAAAACCTTAATTCCCGCACAGACAGTGTGCAAAGCATGAAGCTTTGTATTTGAATCACATGGAGGGCTCAAATATGATTATTAACCACAATATGAGTTCAATGTATGCAAACCGTACTCTTGGTATCTCTAATGATGCTATCATGGGCAACATTGAAAAGCTTAGCTCAGGCGAAAGAATTAACCGCGCAGGCGATGACGCTTCAGGACTTGCAGTATCTGAAAAGATGCGCAGCCAGATCCGCGGTCTTAACCAGGCTAACAGAAATATCGAAAACGGTGTTTCTTTCATTCAGGCAACAGAAGGATATCTTCAGGAAACTACAGACATTCTTCAGCGTGTTCGTGAATTGGCTGTACAGTCAGCAAACGGTATTTACTCAGATGAAGACCGTATGCAGATTCAGGTAGAAGTATCACAGCTTGTATCTGAAGTTGACCGCATTGCTTCACAGGCACAGTTCAACGGAATGAATCTTCTTACTGGAGCATTTGCTTCAGAATCAGCTTCAGGACGTGTTATGCAGTTCCAGATTGGTGCTAACATGGACCAGAACGCTCGCGTATACATTGGAACTATGACTGCTCAGGCTCTTGGTCTCAAGGGTGCTCAGGGAACTGACGAGCAGATTGGAATTGCTACACCAGAAACTGCTAACATGGCTATCGGTACTATCGATAACGCACTTATGACTGTTTCAAAACAGCGTGCTGACCTCGGTGCTTACCAGAACCGCTTTGAAATGGCATCTAATGGTGTTAATGTAGCTGCTGAAAATCTTCAGGCTGCAGAAAGCCAGATCCGTGATACAGATATGGCTAGCATGATGGTAGAGTATACAAAGAACCAGATCCTCACACAGTCTGGAACTGCAATGCTCGCTCAGGCTAACTCACAGAGTCAGAACGTTCTCGCTCTTTTGAGATAGTTTATTCCATAGGGTCGTAAGATTTAAGGATGTATAAAGTGTGTTCTTTTTAAGAGAATTCTGGATGTCTTCTTTTGACAGAACACGTGAAGAAAGAGAGGTGCGCCCCTCTCTTTCTTCAAATTTTCAGGAGGAAAGCCTATGAATACTATAAGTAACATAGGGGCTAATTTGGCCACGGACGGCCGCTATTACAACTCCAGTGCTGTTAAGGCAAGTCAAAACATTCAGGCTGTTAACCAGCATTTGAATATTGCAGATGGAGCCAGAGTTGTTGACAGTTTAGTTCAGAACAATGCACAGATAAAAGCAGATGCTTATGAGCTTCAGAAATTATCTGATATGGTTATGGGACCTAAACTTCAATTTAATGTTAATGAAGAATTAGGATCAGTAATTGTTAAAGTTGTTGATCCAACTACTAACCAGGTCATTAAAGAAATACCATCACCTGATATTCAGCGATTAAAGATGAATATTAGAAGAGCTATTGGTGTTTTGTTCGACGAAATGATTTAATCTTGAGGAAATTTAGGGTGGCAGGATTATATGGCCGGACTTAGTATACCTGGGGTAAACGACAAATATAAATCTAACGAAATCGTTGAAGGTTTAATGAAGGTTGAGAGAATTCCTCTTACCCGCGAACAGAACCATCTCGAAGAAGTTAAAAAACAACAGGATGCATGGCGTACTGTTAATCATAAAATGTCGCAGCTCCGTGACAGTGTAAAATCTCTCTACTCATTCGATAATCCGTTTAATAATAAACTTGCTTCATCAACGGAAGAATATGCTATTACAGCAACAGCAGGTCGTGAAGCAGCTTATGAATCCTTTCAGATTGAAGTAATTCAACCTGCAACAGCAGATCGTTTCTTATCTGGGGAAATCGAAAAAAATCAGAAAATTCCTGCCGGTACTTATACTTTTAAAACCGGTGATAAAACTATATCAATGAACTGGAAGGGCGGCAAAATCGAAGATTTTGTTACAAGCCTTAATAAACGTGGAAAAGATGTTATAAAAGCAAGCCTTATTGGCATTAACAAGGGGAACAAAGCTCTCTTACTTGAATCATTAAAAACTGGTTCAGACTCACATCTTGAGTTTAAGGATGCCGCCCTTACTCTTGCAATTGACACAAAAATGATTCAGAAGGTTGAAGGAGAAAAAGATATTTTTGGTTCTACCCTTTCTGAAATCAAAGTTCCAGAAAATGTTTCTCCTCTTGAACAGGAAGGTATGCCTTTTATCACTTCATCTTTTGTTAAAATGACAGAAGATGGAATTTCAATCCCACCTCGTGGTGGCTTTACAATCAATGTTCCAGGAAACATATCTAAGGACACAACTAAAACTTTAATCTTTACCGTAAAGGCAAAAGAAATTAATGACATTACAGATGCTGCAAATTCAAAACCAACAGAACCTGATTTACCAGATCCAGGTAATGTCACATTCCAGAACATTACAATCGATAACAATCAGTCCTCCTATGAATTACCAGGAACACAGGCTCCTAAAATTCCACTTGAATCAATCAGAACAGATTCTGTTCTCTTTGCCAGATTCGAAGATGGTACAGAGCGTGAATTAAAAATAACAGATGCTTTTTCTGAAGGCGGTTCAACTGTAAAAGTAAATCTTTCAGATTATTCTGGCATTAAATCAATCGTTATGAGAAATGCAAACACTGGTATTGAATATTCAGTTTCAAAAATCGAATCTGTGGATGAAAAAGCAAGCCTGGGCTACACTCCTGTTAATGCTGTAAGCAATGCAGGAGATGCCATTATTAAATATGAAGGAATTACAATTACTCGTCCAGACAATAAAATTGACGATGTTATTCCACACATTACATTGAATGTTTCTCAAAAAACAGAAAGACCTGCGACAATTAAAATAGAACCAGATACAGAAGCAGCTAAAGATGCCCTTATCAATTTTGTAGGCCGATATAATCAGATTATTGCTGAAATCAATATTCTTTCTCAGAACAAACCAGAGCTTATTTCAGAGCTTGATTATTTAAGCCAGGATGAAGAAGATGCTTATAAAGAAAAGCTTGGACTTTTTTCTGGAGATTTTTCTTTAACTAATGCAAAATCCTCAATGCAGGATATTATCGGCGCAGTATATCAGGAAAGTGAATATTCAGAAATTACTATGCTCAGTCAGATAGGAATTTCTACCAACGCAACAAATTATTCAGGATATAATCCTACAAAAATGCGCGGTTATCTTGAAATCAATGAAAAAATCCTTGATGAAACTTTGAAAAATAATCTTGATTCCATCAAAACTCTTTTTGGATATGATTCTGACGGTGATTTAATAATTGATTCAGGTATTGGAGTTCGGCTTGATAAACAGCTTACAGCTTATGTTCAGTCAGGAGGAATTCTGGCAAATAAAAATTCCACATTAGACAGACAGGTAAAAGCAAGCGAGCAGAAAATAGCAAGACTTGAAACTCAGCTTAATCAGAAAGAAGCAGAATTAAAAGCTAAGTACGGACAAATGGAAAGTACATTGAACAGCCTTGAGGGCCAGTCAAATTCCATCAACAACTTTACTCAGCAGCAGAATAGAAACAGATAAATAACAAGGAATATATTATGGACTTTTTTGTAAATGGTGAAAAACTTGACATTACTCTTCAGGGAGAAAAAACTATCGGTGATGTACTTCGTTCTTTTGAAGTAAGCTGTGAACAGAACAAGCTTGCTACTGTAAGTATTTCGGTTGATGGTATAAATATCAGTGCTGACCAGTTTGATGAAGTATTCAAGAATGAACTGAAGGACAATACAAAAATTGAAGTAAATGTTATTTCTGAAGAAGCAATCAAAGAAAGTTTTAGAATGTCTGCAAAAGAAATTACAGATGTTATTGAACTTTTAAAGAATGTTCCTGTAGAAATGCAGAGCGGTAAAGACGTTCATGCAAAACAGACAATCATAAAGCTTTCGGATGTTATGAATGCTTTCTGTAATACAATTACCTGGTCAAGTCTTTTTCCAGAAACATTTGGTTCTATCAAAGTTGGTGAAAACTCTCTATCAGAGTTTCTTGCTGACCTTTCACCAATTTTAAAAGACTTTAGCGATGCTCTTGAAAATTCTGATTCTGTTTTAATCGGTGATCTTGCAGAATATGAAATCTGTCCTCGCCTTGAGTCACTTTCTCAAACCCTTGGGAGTTTTTAATTTATGAATATTGTTTCAGGATCACCATTAGATGCAAGACAAAATCCTCTTATTTATCTGGTAATTGTTGTTCTTGCACTTATTATTCTTGCTGTTTTAGGAATATTGATTGTTTCTAAAATCATTAAGAAAAAACATGAGAGTCCTGAATATATTCAACAGCAGAAAAAGAAACCTACTACACAGGCTCATGTAACTAAGCTTGCAAAAATTTTAGAGCTTTCCAAAGAAGAAGAGCTTTTACTGTGGAAAATCTGTCGTGACACACAAGCCACAAATATCCTGTATTCTTACACAGAGGATGATTATGTTGATTCAATCTTTAAAAAGGAATTTCAGCATTTTGTTCGATCAAGAGCTAAAGATGAACTTTTATATAGTTTCTTTCAGCTTCGTTTCCATATTTATAAAGTTGTAAATTACTCCCGTTACATTACAAGTTCTCACAATATTCCTGACGGCACAGTACTTTCTTATCCAGCACCATCAGGTTTTCAATATCAGTTTACCCTTGTTAAAAACGAAGAAAATGGTCTCCTTTTAAAAGTCCCTGATACTATGGACGATAATTGCAATGATCGACCTGAAAAGCTTCAGAAGCTTGCAATGGTTTTCAGTCTTGCAAATGGTCAGCAGTATGCAATGCTGACTCGAGTCGTTCAGTTCCTGAATATGCCTAATGATGAAAAGCTGCTTCGTGTAACTCATTCAAATACTGTCTGTCCTCAGTCACGTCGTACTTCATTGCGTTTTCCAGTAAACAGAGACTGTTCTTTCTCTGCAGTTGAGGTAACAAAAAAATCTGACGGTAGTATATCGCTTAAACCAAAAGAAAACTGCTATGACGGAACAATCGTTGATCTTTCTGAAGGTGGATGTAAACTTTTTTCCACACTTCCAATTAAACAGAAACAATATATTTTTTTAAGATTTGAAATTTTAGGAAAAACAGAAGGTATCTTCGGCCAGATAGCAGATACACGCACTGATTATGATTCGGGAATGTATGCAATCCACATTGCATTCAAGCAGGTTCCTTTGGCTATTAAAGTACGATTGCTATCTGACTTATATGACTACACAAAATAAATACAAATAGGTCAAATTCTTGACGATTTAAGGTTCATGGCTTATAATTATTAAATATTTATGAATATTTTAGAGCTTAAAAATGTTCAGCGCGAAGAAGGACAGATTTTTTATATAAGAAAATACACTGCCATCGCCGTTGTTGAACTTCCTACAGAAACAGTTGATACTCCAATTTTATTCAGCATCGAAACAGGTCCTTTTGGTGATAAAAAGCTTTCTGTAAAAATTATTGAAGCTCCAAATTATCCTATTCTTCCGATTATAACATCGCTTAAACCATATATTCTAAAAAACGACAAAGAAGGTCGTTTACCAACATGAAAAATTTAGTTTTACATACCTTCAACGCTGAAGAAACAATTGAACTTGGTCGCAAAATCGGTTCACTGCTTCATAAAGGCGATATTCTTGCCATGCAGGGAACATTAGCTAGCGGAAAAACAACAATTACAAAAGGGATTGCAGAAAGTCTTGGAGTTACTGATGTAATTACAAGTCCTACATTTTGTCTCATTTCTGAATACGAAGGAAAAATGCCACTTTACCATCTTGATGTTTACCGTCTTGAAGGTTCAGAAGATTTCATTAACCTTGGAACAGATGATATGCTTTATGGAGACGGTGTTTCGGTAATTGAATGGAGTGAGAAAATAATGGACCAGCTTCCTAAAGATGTAATCACAATAAAACTTGAACCAGAATGTGATGGCTCTACAAAACGTATTATAACTATCTCAAACTGGCCTTATGAAGAAATAAACTAATTTAAAAACAGGATCTACTATGAAAGCTTTAGCAATTGACACTTCTCTTACACGGATTACAATCGCTGCAAAAAATGATGACAAGACAGCATATTTAACCTTAGACATTGGAATGAAGCAGTCAGAAAAACTCATTCCATCCTTTGAATATGTATTATCTCAAGTTGATTTAAAAACATCTGAACTTGACTACACTGTTTTATGTAAAGGACCTGGAAGTTTTACCGGCCTTAGACTTGCATTTTCTGCATTAAAAGCAATTGAACTTGCATACGACGTTCCTGTATATGGAGTTGGAACTTTAGACACATACAGCTATGCCTATTCGGATCTGGACATTCCTGTATTATGTGCAGTCGATGCAAAGAAAAACCGCTTCTATCTTAAAGCACAATATAAAGGTAATGTTTTAATTGATGATGGTGACTACCAGCTTGAAGATGCATGTAAAGGTATTTTAAAAATTGAAAGTGATCGTATTTTCGTTTGTGGAAGCGATGCAGCTCTTTTTATTGAACGTATTAAAGAACTTGTACCGGCAAAGAAATTCCTTTGTTTAAGAGGAACTCCAAATGAAACTGAAAACCTTTTTGCTATTGCAGAAGAAATGATGGATAAAAAAATACCGACCCTCAAGGATTTTGATGGACCGGTGTACATTCGTGCAAGTGAAGCAGAAGAAAATCTTACTGCCAGAAGTAATAACGCTTCAGAATAATTTTTTATTTTGAAAGCATCTTTGTAATTGCATCAATTCCTGATACATTAGGAATTTTTGACGCAGCTTTGTTTTCAGTCTGGATGGCATTAAAAACTTCCTGTCTGAAAACTTTAACATTTTTAGGCGCTTCTACACCAATTTTTACCTGATCACCACGGATTTCGATAATTGTAAGTGTAATATCGTCTCCAATCTTAATTTTTTCATCAATCTTTCTTGAAAGAATCAGCATGAGCCACCCTCCCTTGATTTGAGAGCTTTAATAATGTCATGCTTAGTTGTCCATCTGTTTGAGTTGAGAATAACCTGTAAACATTCTTTTGTATTTTTATTTATAATAATTGGTCCCTGTAAATTTGCTGTTACAGGACCTTCCCCCTGAGGAATAGTTACGATAGACATAACAAAAACATCAGATGGGGATTTAATTCCTATTTTGGAAAGGCTCTTATCATCTACATCAAGCTCATAATCATTACAGATTAAAAACGGATCAACAACTAAAAAAGCCAGTTTCTGGTCTTCAATAGACTGCATCCACATAAATGGAGGATATTCAGAATCATAAATTGCATAGTTGTGGTAAAGTTCAAATCCGAATAATCCTTCAGGAAAATTCAAAATATGATCATTGTCTACTGAAACTGTTTTTCCAGCTCTTGTTTTAACATCCATGTTCTACTTCCTTATCTCATATAATTTAAAAGTGTGCTTGAATATAATTTTCCAGCTACACTTAATGTTGCCTGGTGAACATAATCAAGCATTTTCATATCTGTTATAGCTTTTGTAAAATCAAGATCTCCTTCTGTAGAAATCATCTGTGTAACATTCAACGAAGTGTTAGAATTACGTGTAATATTTAAAGCTGCTCTTTCGTATTCACTTCCAAGTTCAGCAACACGAGTTACGAGATTATTCATACTCTGATCAATAGTTCCAAGGACACGACCACCGATTGCTTCCTGATCTCCAACAAGCATTGCATCTCTCAACGCAATTACACTATCAAACATTGAACCGCCTGATACTTTTGCATTTACTGCAAGGTTGTATGGAGGTCTCTGATCATTTCCTGCAATAACTCCAAGATCTGTCAATGTTGTACCTGAGATATCTTCAAGCCAAAGTTGACGAGGATCTGTTGTAATAAGGTTCAAACCATTTGTTACAGGGTCGATGCTGGCTTTAACTGCAGCACCACTATCATTGATTTTTGCAATAATTGCATAAACGTTATCACCACGTTTAATTTCAATCTGATGACCATCAACACCTATTACACTGTCAGCACTTGCCTGGTAACCAGAGGCATCTCTTTCTGTAAAAAGCTGCTGATGTTCAGACCAGAATGTTCTGTTTCCAGAGTTATTTACATTCATGTACTGATTTTCATCAATTTCAACTTTATTCGAATCTACATTTCCGTTATAGGTTACTGTAGCTACTAATGGAATTGCACTTCCTGGAACATTGCCCATTTCTACTTCAAATGCAGTTGTCTTTGTATTTGTTCCTGCAAATAATGCATTGCCATCCTGATCAACAGCATTTGCATTCTGAATTAATTCCTTAAGTAATTCATCAACTTCTGTAGCCATGTTTGCAAGATCGTCTTTTGTATAAGTTCCATTTGCTCCCTGAACTGCAAGTTCACGAACACGATGAAGAATCTGAAGTGAATCATTCATATAACCTTCACGAACGGAAAAACGTTCCGTTAAGACCTGAGCGTTTGTTTCAAAGGTGTCTACTCTACCTTTATATGACTGATAACGAACAAGATGTCCTGCAGCAATTGGATCATCGCGAAGCTGCTGAATACGATGCTGGCTTCCAAGCTGATTATTTGAATGGTTTAATTTTGATTCATGTGTTCTAAGTCTGTACTGAACGTCAGCGTTATTCATTCCTGAACTGATTCTTCTCATAATTCACCTCTTATATAGCTTCTAACGAAATATTAAACTTTTAATCTGTTGATGATCGTATCAAGCATCTGGTCCACAACAGTTACATATTTTGCAGCAGCATTATATCCATGCTGGAATTTCATAATGTCTGCAAGTTCTTCATCAATATTTACACCACTGATTGAATCACGGAGATTTCTTAAATCATCCATAACAGCATTCTGGCTCAACATGTTTGTTTCTGCCTGTTCACCCATAAGTCCAACCTGAGTTACAGTATCTGCAAAGTAATCATCAAATGTTCTTTCATGCCCAATCATCACTTTAGTATTTCTGATAGCTGCAATTTCTACTGCTGCACGGGCATCACCATTTACTGCATTTCCTGTATAATCAGCAAAGCTCGAGGCAATATTCATTACATCGTTACGAATTCTCTGATTGATTTCTACATATGTTGAAGGATTATCAACCGGACTGATAGCAAATTGAGCAGCTCTATCAGCCTGAGAACCCACACCTACAAGTGCATTTACTGCATTTGCCTGATTGTAATCATAAGCTCCTTCTTCACCAGAAGCCGCAAGAATTCCGGAATAACCTGCAAGGAAATGTCCCGAATCTTCAACATGACGGATTACAAAATCAGGGTTATAAATATCTTCAGCAGTTGTTGCCTTAAGTACGAGATTTGAATTACGGTCAAGGTATGCTTTTACTTCACCATTTGAATCATTAATACGGTTGATTACATCTTCAACAGTATCAGTTGGATGATATGCTACATTAACATTGCCTGTAGGACCAGAAAGAGTCATTGTTCCTTCGATTCCGATCTGTTCCTGAGGATTAAGTTTGTTTGTACCTGTAAAACGGAAGATATAAGATTTATCTTCTACACCATCCCCATCAGAGTCATAGTTACCAACTGTATTTTCAACAAATGGACGTTCAACAAAGAAATCAAGACCTGTAACATTGTTTGCACCAACTGCATTTCTATGAACATCATTTACAAGGTCTGCAAAGTTCATTGTCATTGTATTAAGTGACTGGATTTCGTGTCTTACATCAACATCACGAAGTTCAATCAAAGCACCAAGTGAACCGCCTTTTACATCAACAGTCTCGTTTGTATCTGCCCAAACAACTTTTGAATAGCCATAATTATCAAGAACAGGTTCAACAGCAAAGTTTCTTGCAATGCGTCCCTGAACAAGAACTTGTCCGTTTACATGAACCATAAACTCATCTGAGTCTCGCTGATCTGTTGTAATATTCGCAATTTTTGAAAGTTTCTCAACAAGAACATCACGACGATCCATAAGGTCATTTGGATTATCTCCAACAGCCTTAACTTTTACGATTTCTGTATTTAAAATAGCAATTTGATTTGCATAGTTATTAAGCTGTTCAACAGAAGCTTCAATATCGCTGTTGAGCTGATTACCGATTCCAGTTAAAGCCATATCTCGATTACGGATTGAATTAACAAGTGACTGACCCCTTTCAAGGATTGCCTGACGGTTAGCTGTACTTTCAGGGTTAAGTGAAAGTTCCTGCCAGCTTTCCCAGAATTTATCCATGGTTGTTCTTATACTTACTTCGTCTGGTTCATTGTAAACATTTTCGATCATTGTGTAATAACGGCTTCGTGTTTCCCAATATGATTCCTGGTTAGACTGAGCAACGATTCTCTGATCAAGCATTTCGTCACGAACGCGAGAAATGCTTTCAACCGAAGTTCCCTGACCAATCTGTCCTGGAGTTTCGGCGCGACTCAAATCCGGGCGATCTAATGGAGACATAGGACCAACCTTTACTCTCTGGCGTGAATATCCTTCTGTATCAGCATTTGAAATGTTATGACCTGCTGTATTGATTTGAGTTGAATGAGCCATAAGGCTTCTTTTACCAAGTTCAATCTGTGCAAATGTGCTTCCCATATTCTACCTCTTCACCCTTTATCAGAAATTAAAAAACTTTGTTCAGAACAACACTTACAGGCTGTTGTTTTACGATTGTACCATTTTTGGAATACAACACATTTCTGCGCTGAGGTACAACATTATCAAGGACATTCTGAACAAATCCCTTTGTAATTTTTACATAATCATTCAAAGTACTGTTAGCAATTTTTGACTTAATAAGCTTTGACTGAATCTGCTTCATTAATTTATGTTCTTCTGCAGTAAAATCTGTTTCTTTAATGGAATCACGAGTATTTTCAAGGTCAATGAACTGAACCGACAAATCTTGCATCTTAGAAATGTTGCTGTCTAATGTAAACCAGTCGCGGGATTTTACAGCTTCATGAATTTTTACCTGAGCATCAAGGATAGAATCCATTACAGCATCTTCTTTTAATAAGATTTCAGTTAATTGTGTATTTTTGTTCATTTTTTCCTCACTTCTCCCTAAAAACAGAGAACTATGGTATTCCGTTTATATTTTCGGAATTTGAAAAAAGTACTTTAGGATTTTTTTACAGAAATAATTATGTTATTAAGGGAATTTTGGAGGAACAATTATCTTTTTCAGAATGAAGAAAAATTGCTAAGATAAAAAAAAGACTTTCTCGTTTGAGAAAGTCTTTTGAGCCATGAAGGGTTCGAACCTTCGACCCACAGATTAAGAGTCTGTTGCTCTACCAGCTGAGCTAATGGCCCGATATGTTTTTGCGTCCGACAGGATTCGAACCTGCTACCGCCGGATTCGAAGTCCGGAGCTCTATCCAGATGAGCTACGGGCGCATTTTCCCAGAAACAGTACCTGATCGGATTTGGGTGCCTGATGGGATTTGAACCCACGACAACCAGATCCACAATCTGGCGCTCTACCCCTGAACTACAGGCACCATATCTACTGACGAAATACAATATATCAAAAATTACATTCTTTAGTCAAGTATCAAAATCTGTTTTTGAGGATTTTTTATATTTCTTCCAAAGTTTTCTATGTATAATATATTTAATTGTATACAAATCCTTTTAGTGATATATTATAACATGATGGCATCAAAGAAATTTTTCTATAAAATACCTCTGATTCAAATGACATTAACACTCCTGCTCTTCTTAAGTATAGGTCTTGTTTTCTTTCTCCTTTACTGTAATAGAAAAAGCAATACCTACGTTACCTTTGTGCAGGATGCAAATACAATCATTACTGATGAACGGGAAATCTACATCGAATTTGATACCCCCCATGACAAATGGTGGCCAGAAAGTAATGGAACATATGGTGCTCAGTTCAACGGAAAATTCTTTAATAACACTAATCACAGTTTTACAGACTGGACTGTAAAAGTACAAGTTCCAAAAGGATACTGGGTAGACAGTAATTGGAATTTCGATGGCGAATTTCACTATTCGGAAACTAAAGCTATCCCAGAAAATCATTCTAACTATCCGGAATACGAAAATCAGTTTGAAGATTTGGAAGACTTCATTATCATGAAGAAAATTCCTACAAACATGGTAACTGTAGTCCATCCTAGCAATGTATATAATCATGAACCATTTATGCTCGGTATGATTATGTACACTCCAAAAAGATTTTTCATTCGAAACATTACCATAACAGGCCGCTTTATTTATGAACCAAAAGATAATCCTTTGTATTTTATTTTATTAAGTGCAATAGGAATTTCATTACTTTCTCTTTCTGTTTTAATAATCATTCAGATTACAGTTTCAAGAAAAGTTAAATATTATGAATTGAGACAGAAACTTGACTCAGATATCATCATTCAATCTTTTAAGACTTTTGCAAACTTTGTTGACGCAAGAGACCCTTATACACGAGGGCATTCACTTAGAGTTGCCTACTACGCTCGTGAAATTGCAACACGAATGAATATGTCTGAACAGGAACAGATGGAAATGTTCTGGTTCGGACTTATGCATGATGTTGGAAAAATCGGTGTATCTGACAGCATTCTTCATAAACCTGCAAAATTAACTTCTGATGAATATGATCAGATTAAATCACATGTTCAGACAGGTTATGAAATGCTTGTTGATTTTACTGCAATGCCAATGTTAAAAGAAGTTGCAAAATCTCATCACGAGCACTGGGACGGCTCGGGATATTGCGAACATTTAAAAGGACAGGAAATTCCTCTTGAAGCAAGAATTGTCTGTGTCTGCGACAGCTTTGATGCAATGAATACAGACAGATGTTACAGACCAAAAATGGATAGAGAAAAAATCGTGGAGGAATTTAAAAAATGTTCTGGAACATTCTACGATCCAAAAATTGCAAAAATAATGATCGAAATGATTAATGACAGAAGTGTTGATAAAATTGAAAGTATCGACACTATGAGTGACATTAACTATAAAGCTTAAAAACTGTTTATCAGTTCTATCTTACAGCACCTGGTGTTTCAAGCTCTGCATTTCTTGCAGCGCACCAGGTACCTTTTTTTAAAGCACTTTTAAAATCACCTGTATTCACGTATTCATAAAGGAACCCTGCAGAAAATGAATCACCGCAGGCGGTAGTATTTACAGCCTTTACTTTTTCAACAGGGCATTCAACAAGCTCACCTTTATTGGAAGCAAATGTTGGTAAATGTCCTCTGGTTACAACTACAATATTATTAAGTTCAACACTCTTCTTCTGGATTTCCTTTTTAAGTTCATCGTCAGAATAAGATGTAGCGTTCTGGAAAAGATTAAAGGTTGTAACAAATTCCTCTTCATTGATTTTGATAATCGAAGGAATAACATTTTTTAAGGTGTTCAAAAGTTCAAGTCCCTGATAGTCTGCAAGGAAAACTTTATTCGAAGAAACAGATGCTTTTGCAATATCAGATACAATGTGCTCAGAAAAACATTTTGGTTTACTTCCTGCAAATAATACAGCATCAAATTCACAAATCTTTGTTTTAAGAATATCAAGAATTTTTTCTTCGCAAGACACAATATCAAAATCAAGATCCGGCTCACCTACAACCATTTCTGTTGTAGTACCAGCGTTATTATCAAGCAATGTCCAGCATTCCCTTGTAAATCCAGGAATTGTTACATAATCAATTTTTAAGTTATCTCTTTCTGCCAATTCAACAAACAAATCTTTATTTTTCTCTCCAACAGGACAGATTACCTGAACACAATCTTTTTCAAGTTGACTTAAAACACGTGCTGAATTTAATGCTTTTCCAGAGGCATCCATTCTATAAGAAGTAGAACGGTTAACTTTCTCAAGACGAATATTGTTAAAATTAATCGTACGCTGAATTGTTGAGCTTAAACAGATACAAAGTATTTTAGCCATGAAAATTCCTTATCTAGAAAAAAGATTAATCCCCATCTCTTTTATCTGCATAAACCAAGGTTCTGCAATTATAAAAAGAATTACGAAAATCATTGATGGAAGATAGTTTGCTGTCTTAATTTTTTTAAGGCCAAGAAGATTGATACCTATCATTACAATCATGGCTCCACCACAACCTGTAAGTTCAGCCAGCATCTGTTCGGTTACAAAGGGCTGAAGGAATGTTGAAAGCAAAGTCAATAGGCCTTGATAAACAAAAATTGCAATAAATGAAAACAAAGTTCCTATTCCCATAGAAGCTGCAAAGGTAATTGCCATAAACCCGTCAAGAATAGACTTTGTAAAAATAATTGTATAATTTTTTGAAATACCGGCTTCAAAGGAACCGAGAATTGCCATTGCTCCAACACAGAAAAGACAGGAGGCATTAAGGAATGCAGCACCAAAGTTTAATCTATTTTTCTGACCGATTTGATTTTCAGAAAGCTCATGTCCAGGATTATCTTTAGCTTCCTCTGTTATAGATTTTTTCTTCTTGCCTTTAAGAAGTTTTTCAAGACTATTACCTATATTGAGGATCTTTCCATCAAGATCAAGAAGAGAACCAACAAGCCCGCCAATAAAAAGCGAAAGTGAAAGATAAATAATATTATTAAATTTAAATGCCATCTGAATTCCAAGCACAAGAGTAATGATTCCTGCTGCATCTTGAATTACAACTGACATCTTGTCAGAAATCTTTTTTGAAAATAACAGGCCCAAAAGCGATCCGAATATTACTGCAAAACAGTTTACAAAAACAGCTAACATTTTTACCTCAAGTTTTAGAATTAATATGTTAGTTTTTGTCATTAAAAAAATTTTAGACAAAAAAAAAGGATTGACTGTGTGTCAATCCTTTTGCGGAGAACCTGACTTGAACAGGCACAGCTCTCGCCACTAGCACCTCAAGCTAGCGTGTCTACCAATTCCACCATCCCCGCGGAATGATTTTATAATATCTAAAATGATATTTTATGTCAAGCACTTTGAACAAAAAATACTGAATTTTTGTTTTTTTTTATACTTGCCAAGTTTTAATACTTCCATTATTTTAAATATATTGATAATAGGAATTATTTTATGGATATTGTTTTTTCAGATAAAAAGACTATTTACTTAAACACAGGACTAAAGGAAACTGCTTTTTCTAAAACTGCAAGCATGCTCAATTTTGCAGAAAAAGGTGTTCTTGTACGCTTCAATTTATTTGAAAACAATTTTCAGTTTTCTGAGTGGAATTTCTCTGGTACAAATGTTATCGATGATTATGTGTGCTTTGAAGGCGATGCTTTTCTCGGTAAAAGTGCTTTAACTATTATTAATTCCTCTGATAATGATGTAATTACAAGAATGACCTTTGCTTTAAATAAAATCTACTCAAAAGCAATAAGTTCAAATATATCTATTCCTGTAAATGGCTTAGGTGGAATTTATTACAACGAAAAAGTAAGTAAAAAAAATAATCATCTGTTTCAGGTAGAAATTCTTTTTTTACCTGAAGCACTTTTTGATTTTGCCTGTTCAAATTTTGATGAAAAAACAAATGCAATGAATCAGGGATGCTGGCAGAATAAATTACTTACATCAAATAATGCACACATATTTACACAAAGTGTACTAACCTATTTTTCAATTACAAAAATTCTTCCGTTTATGAAAACTGAAACTTCAGCCCGTCAGGAAGATATTACTGATTCAAATTTTATCAAAATAGAACACCTTGTTAACGGAATAAATCCAAGTCTTGCCTCAAGCATTAATATAGGCTTTAACATTGACAATCAATATGAACGGGACTCTTCAATAATTGATATCACACTTTTAAAAGAAGAGCTTGGCCTAAATGAAGACGGCTCTGTTACACCTAAAACTGATAGATCACAAATTTCTCAAGAAGAATTTGAAATCAAACTTAAAAAAAAGCAAAAAGCTGTTGAAAAATCTGCAGATAAAAAAAGATTCTTCAAACGCAATGCAATCATTATTTTGATTATCCTTGCTGCTTTAGGAATTATTTCAAATATCATTTACAGACGATACCTGGATGATCTTTCAAAACCATGTGCAAAAAATCTTTCAAGCATTGAAGCTATTGAAACATTTTATTCAGGCTTTCACCTTCAGGATGTTCAGTTAATGAAGACTGTTGCAAAAGGAACTGAAGCAAAACAGACAGTTGATATGATTTCAAACGTATATGTTTCAGGAACAACAAGAGTTGCCTATCAGGGAAAATATGCAAACCTTACTCCTGAACTTTATTTAACACGCTCCGAATTAATGGAACACTGGATTTTTGGTATTACTGATTTTAGAATCGATGGAGAAAGTGCCTACAACAGATTTAAGCCTGGGCTAAAATATGAATATAACAACCTTAAGAAAAGCGGCAATTTGAAACCCACCCCAGAATGTAAAGAAGAAAATCATATTGTAACTTACAATCTCATTTATAATTCCGGCGACGAAACTCCTATTATTATTGATTCTTATACGTCGCAAGTACACTGCTCTTATATGAATGATCAGTGGTTTATTACTGGTCTTAAATCTTCGTACACCCGTAATGAAGTTGAACAGGAGCCATTTAAAGAAGCATATAAAACTTCTATTGAAGATACACATGATCCGAAAGAAACTGTAAGAGAACTTCGAAAGCATTACACATGGCTTCCAGATGACAGAGCTATGGATGACGCTGCAATTGAAGCTGAATACCAGAAAAATAAATACAGATAATTTATAAACACCGCTTCTTAAAAAAAAATGCCTGCAATTATCTTGTAAAAGATAAATTACAGGCATTTTTTTATATCTCTAATTCAATATTAGAGTGGAATATTTCCGTGTTTCTTTGGAACAATATTCAATGAAGTCTTGTTTTCAAGAACATCGAGACTTGCTACGATGCGAGCTCTTGTTTCAGAAGGTTCGATAACTTCAGAAATGTAACCGCGACGAGCTGCAATTTGTGGAGTCATGATTTCTGTCTTATATTCTTCAGACTTCTGAGCAATTTCCTGTGCCTTAGAAGGATCTTTCATTTCTTTTGCATATAGAACACCGATAGCACCTTCAGCACCCATTACAGCGATTTCTGCTTTTGGCCATGCATATACAAAGTCTGCTCCAAGGTGTTTAGAACACATAGCAATGTAAGCACCACCATAAGCTTTTCTTGTAATGATAGTTACTTTTGGAACACTTGCTTCTGAGTAAGCATAAAGAACTTTAGCACCGTGGCGGATAATACCCTTCTGTTCTTCCTGTGGACCTGGAATAAATCCTGGTACATCAACAAAGTTAACAAGAGGAATATTGAAACAATCACAGTAACGAACATGACGTGCAATTTTGTCAGAAGCATCACAGTTCAATATACCACCGAATCCCATTGGATTGTTACCGATGATACCAACTGTCTTACCTTCAACCTTTGCAAAACCTGTCACAGCGTTAACTGCAAATTCTTTCATTACTTCAAAGAAAGAGTTGTCATCAACAACGCTGTTGATTACAGAACGCATATCGTAACCCTTCTTATTTTCTTCAGGAAGGATAGAATTGATTGCTTCGATTTTCTTTTCGTCAAATGAGAAGCTTGGTACAACCTTTGTTCCGAAGATTCCGCGTTTTGTAGCAGATTTTGGTTCAAAAGGTTCTGTGTCACCATAGTAGTGAGGAATGTAATCAAGAAGCTTACGAACGTTTTCGTAACAAGAAGCTTCATCGTCACACTTCCAGTGAGCAACGCCTGACTTCTGTGAGTGGATTGATGCACCACCAAGGTCTTCTTCTGTAATGTCCATGAACATAACCTGTTTTACTACTTTTGGTCCTGTAATGAACATCTGTGAAATTTTGTCTACTGTAAAGATAAAGTCTGTAAGTCCAGGTGAATATACAGCACCACCAGCACAAGGTCCAACGATTACAGAAATCTGTGGGATGCTTCCTGAAGCTTTTACGTTTGCATTAAAGATGTCACCGTAACCACAAAGTGCATCAACACCTTCCTGGATACGAGCTCCACCTGAGTCGTTAAGACCGATAACAGGACAACGTGCTGCAATAGCCATATCGATTACTTCTGCAATTTTCTTTCCGTGCATAAGTCCAAGAGTACCACCCTGAACTGTAAAGTCCTGTGCATAGATTGCTACCTTGCGGCCGTTAATTTTTCCAAAGCCTGTAATAACGCCATCGTATGGAAGATCTTTCTTGTCCATTCCGAAGCTTGAACAGTTGTGACGAACTCCTGAATAAATTTCTTTGAATGAGTCTTTGTCACAAAGAGCATTGATTCTTTCAATAGCATGAAGTTTTCCCTTAGCATGCTGTTTTTCAATATTATATTCCATTAGAACCTCATATTTCCGCAAATTACTACGGCTTAATATTTATGATATAATAATATGAATTAAACTATTTTTAGTCAATATGACATTTTTCATTATTTTGTCATTGAACCATTTATGATCCAGCATATTTTATCTTTTATGCATTCTTCATAAATTTTACGAACACTTTCTGCTGAAATTTTGTATACACGGAATGGTCGCTTTATATAATCTTTTGCATCATTTTTATAGACAAGACCTAAAGCCATTTGGTCCAGTGTTTTATCAGAACTAAATTCTGAATTCATAATAAAGGAAACATAAACTCTTTTATAGGAATCAAGTTTTTTCTCGATAATTTGTTCTGAAAGGCCATCTTCAACTGCTTTCATAACATTTTCACTGTTAATTTTCATGAGGGAAATATCATATATTGAAATAAGTCCAAGATTCCCATTTGAAAGTAAAACACCACAGCCTGCATCAGAAGCCATGCTGTACTTTTCCCTGATTGCTTTATACAGAAGGTCATCAAGATACATGGATAAGATTCCATATGAAAGAAAATCCTCAGTCAAAGGTCCTGGAATTTCTGAAAATCCTAATGCGCAGACAGGAGCGTTATTGTAATTTTCAACCTGATACAATCGTTTATCGGCTTCAAGCATTGCTTTTCCTGGATTTTTTTTATTGTATTTGAACTGTTTTAATGATGCAAAATTTTTTTCTAAAAGCTTAATCAGTTCATCTGCATCTTCATCATTAAAATTTCCACTTGCTATAATCTTAATTCTTGCTCCATTTTGAAGACCATTATGGTAGTCCACAACATCTTTATAAGAAATTTCTGACTGCTCTGTAAACATCAAAGGCGCAAAATACTTGTTCTGTTTATTCAAAATTCCGTATAACTGATACAGCAAATCAGACTGCAAACGATTTTCGTCAGATGTAAGCTTTTCAAATTCCTCCAGCGAAAGAACAGGAAATTTATATGTTGAGGCAAACACTTCAATTACAGAGGCAAGGCTTTCCTTTTGAGTCAAAATTCCATACTCAAGAAAATCAACGTGAACTTTACTTGTAAAAAATGTTGAATCTGTATATTCAAGACTGGAAATATACAGAGAACTATATCTGGCACTTCCCTTCTTTAACATATTAAGGGTAATGTCTTCCAGGCCTGCTTTCTTTATAGGATCAGACAAAGGAACTGAATCAATTACCAGTCTAACTCCACAGGAATTCTGATTTTTTGATTTTTTGATTATTACAGGAATTCCGTTTGAAAGTTTTTTTTCAACAAAAGAATCCTGATTATGTGCATAAAAAGGTTCTTCATCCAGTGAAGAATATGATATAGGCTTTATGCGGGTGCCTGAATATGAAGAGACTTGAGATGTAGATGTACAACCACACAGAAAAAGCAATGAGAAAATCGCAGAAAAATAAGATAAAATCAGAAATTTTTTATTCATAAGTGTTACCATTTTCGTTAATGGTTGTTAACTAAGTATAATACATCACATGATATACATAACAAAAACTGCCAGAAACGATATTTTTCTGTAACCTCCAACTCCTTTTTTGACCCCCGGGATACGTTGTATCAGGGGGCTTTTTTTTAGAGTTACAATCAGTTAAAATTAAGAGCACTTACAACAGCTGCAATACCAGCTCGTCCTACATTGGAGCTCTTTCCGACCCCCCAGACCTGATCACCGTTTTCTTTAGTAATCTGAACATAAGCAATAGCCTTTGTATCAGAACCCTTTCCAATTGAGTGTTCATGGAATGAAGTAATATTAAACTTAGGAGCAGGAGTCTGCTTCATTGCTGTAACAAAGGCATCCAAAGGACCGTTTCCGTTTGCAGCAATTGCATACTGTTTTCCTTCCCATTCAATTGTAGCCATAGCTGCAACTTGTTCAGTTTCAGCCCCACGTTCACCTTCAATATGGCGTTCCGAAATTTCAAGTACATTCAAAGGAGCTTTTGTGTTAAGCCACTTTTCTGCAAAGAATTCATAGATTTCGTCAGGCTGAAGCTCACGCTGAAGTTTATCAGCCTGCTTCTGAATTACAGCACCGATTGCAGGATGCATTGCTTTTGGAGCACAGATTCCAAAGTCCTGTTCAAGAATATAGGCAGCTCCACCTTTACCGCTCTGACTGTTAATACGTATAATTCCTTCGTACTGGCGGCCGATGTCGTGTGGATCAAAGGTAAGATAAGGAACATCCCAGTATGCATTTTCATCCATTGTAACACGGGCTGCCATACCTTTACGGATTGCATCCTGATGGCTTCCTGAGAATGCTGTAAATACCAGTTCTCCAGAATATGGTGTGCGTGGATGAATTTCCATTCCTGTCAATCTTGTGTAAGCTTCTGTCAGCATGGGCATGTTAGAAAAATCAAGTTCAGGATCAATTCCCTGAGTATACATGTTCATACCAACATTTACGATATCCAGGTTACCAGTGCGTTCGCCGTTTCCAAAGAGACAACCTTCAACACGATCTGCACCTGCAAGCAATCCCAATTCACACTGAGCTACGCCTTCGCCACGGTCATTGTGATTATGAAGAGAAATAATTACATTTTCACGGCCAGGGAAATTTTTACAGAAATATTCTATCTGATCTGCAAACTGGTTTGGCATTGCACATTCAACAGTTGTAGGAAGATTCAGGATGACTTTGTGCTGATTATCACATGCTGCATCTCCCCATGCATCCACAACAGCCTTGCAGACTTCAATTGCGTAATCTACTTCTGTTGTAGAAAAGCTTTCTGGTGAATATTCAAGGCGAACGTCAGTTCCTTCGCTCATTGAAAGGCTGCTTTTAACGCAGGCAATACCGTCAATAGCAATCTGCTTAATTTCTTCTTTTGTCTTATTAAATGTATATTTTCTCTGAGCTGGGCTTGTTGAGTTATACATATGAAAGATTGCCTTTTTACAGCCTTTAAGGCTTTCAAAAGTTCTCTTAATCAAATGTTCACGTGCCTGACAGAGAACCTGCAGTGTAACATCTTCTGGTACATGTTTTTCTTCAATCAGGCGTCTCATAAAATTGAACTCTGTATCTGATGCTGAAGGAAAACCTACTTCAATTTCTTTAAAGCCAATCTTAACAAGAAGGTCAAAGAACTCAAGCTTTTGTTCAACAGTCATCGGGTTTATCAAAGCCTGATTTCCGTCACGAAGGTCTACTGAACACCAGATTGGTGCCTTTGTAATTGAGTTGTCCGGCCAAGTTCTGTTCTTAAGTGGAACTGATTCAAAAGGTCTGTACTTTCCGTTAATCTGCATATGCTGCATCTCCCAAATAATTTTTTAATTACCAGATTGTTGTCTATCTGCAGTCTGATTCAATGTCTCTTTATTTATAAAGAAAGGACAAAAAAGGACTGCCGCCAAAGCAACAGTCCTGTAATCTTTAATGTAAAGAATATAATCTACACAGTACCATCAGCTTCGGCCAAATATGAGTCGCTAAGTAGTAGTAGTGATGTAAAATTATTCATAACTTTATTCTCTTATATATTAGGGGAATTGTCAATCAGTACCAGTGTTTGTGAGAACACCCAAAAAAAATATTTTAATAACTGTTCATTTAGAAATTACTTCATCTAAGGAAATTGAAAATTCAATTCCTTTTTGCCCAGTTTCTGTATCATAGTAATTACATTTGAATACAGATAAATCCCGTGAATTTAATAAATAAATTCTTGATCCACGGGTATAAACAGTTTCTGTCATATCAAATTTTAATGTAGTACAAAAATTTACTTTTCTATTTTCTATATCAATTTCATATATATCAGTCCATTCACACCAATTATCTCTATCATGATCTGCAGGAAATATTCCATAAAGTTTACTATTTACAGGTGCACACGCAAACATTCTGTTTGGATAATTTTTTTTAGGTAACGAAATTTCGCAATATTTTATATTTTTTTCAATATCATAAACAATAATATTTGGATATTTATCATATTCCCCATCTGATAAAATTGCATAATTTTTATAGATTTCGCGCAATACAGGAGTAATATTTTTCATACCTTTGTAGTCTCTATCTAAAAACTTTGCGACTACATCAATCTTATTATTCACAACATCAACCTTGTATAAACAGTTCTTATCTTCATTAACTGCCGTTAACCAATAGTTTCCTGATAAATCAGATTTTGGATAAGAGAAATATGAATCCTGGGAATATATAATCAGTTGATTATTATCTACTTTTCCAGTTTCTGAATTAAACAGATTTATCCTATATTCATGTTTTCCATTTGAATAACCGTCTGTATTAATCAGACCATATAAA
>JAHAZA010000006.1 GCA_018385415.1 Treponema sp.
AACAATTACTGATGATTTTATATTCTGTAAAGTAATGCAGAATGAGGTCTTGTGTAAGCAAATGGTGGAAGTATTATTGAATATTAAAATCGATAAACTTCAATATATTGAGCCACAACATTCAATTGCTCCTGAATATGCATCAAGAAGTATTCGTCTTGATATTTATGTCAAGGATTCAGATAGAGTTTACGATATTGAAATTCAGACAACTAATAAAAGGAATCTTGAAAAAAGAGCCCGGTATTACCAATCTCTGATGGATATAGATCAGCTTGAACATAATGTGGATTATAACAGTCTGAAAGACAGTTATATAATATTTATATGTACTTTTGATCCATTTAAGGAAGATTCTTTAACGTATACCATTACCCAGACAATAAAAGAACGACCGGGAGTTACATATAATGACAATACACGAAAAGTATTCTATAATTTGAAATCAAGTGAACTTAAAAAGGAAGATTCAAGGTTAGGAAACTTTTTAAGATATTTAAAGTCAAATGAACCTACTGATGTTTTTACAAATACAATCTCGAAAGAAGTTCTTGATGTTAAGCACAGTGTCAGGTGGAGAAAAGAATACATGACTATAGGCGAAAAAATTGATGAAGAAGTTGCAATAGAGCTGGAAAAAAGACTTCCAGAAGAACTAGAAAAAAGACTTCCAGAAGAACTGAAAAAAAGACTTCCAGTTGAGCTGGAAGCCGCAGCAATTGAATTATTAAAATCTGGAGTTGATACAGAAATTATTGCAAAGGCAACCAAGTTGCCAATCGAAAAAATATCTGAATTAAAAAATAATCTTTAAGTGAAAGCTGCAGGAGGAAAAAATTCCTGCAGTTTTTTTATGTTCCTTACCCTTGCTTACGTAACTTCTAATCTGCTATAATGTTCATATATTGAACAATTGGGAGCTTACTAGTGGATCAGGATCTTGCAACATTACAGGTAATTTCTGACACATTAAAGGAAAAGCCAGAAGCAAATCAGCGTACTCTCGCAGAAAATACAGGCATGTCCATTGGACTTATGAATGCCGTATTAAAGCGCTTTGCAGAGCGTGGTTGGATTATGCTTTCTAATGTTAATGGAAGAAAACTTGCCTATGCACTGACTGCCGAAGGAATCAGCGAGCTTACTAAACGAGCCAAACGCTTTGCAGTAAAGAATTTTTCCCTTGCAAATGAATGTAATGAAAAAATCTGCACGCTAGTAAAGGATGCAAGACACGAAGGAAAGGACACAGTCCTCCTTTATGGTGAAAGCTACATCAAATTCCTTATTGTATATGCCTGTGAAAAATATGGAATGCATTTTGAAGAATGCAATGATAATATATATAGAAGAGATTGTCTTTGCTTGATTGGAGAATTGAGCGAAGTAAAGGATGTGAACGAAATGACTGAAGCCGGGTGGGTTAACCTGGTGGAAATGGTGTAACAAATTCAGGTTAAAGGAAAAGATGGTTTTTATCTTAAAGCATTGTGACAAGGCAATATTAAGATTCTCAGCAAATGAAGCATCAAGTAATCCAGATTATAAAATTTTATGGGTTACAGATGAAAAATCGCTTTTACCATTAGGCTTTGATTTATCTGAAGAGGGGCTTTCTAACTGGGTTAAACACAGAACAATACCTAAGAACAGAGCCTATATGGACAATCTCCTTTCAAAATCCGGCTTAAGCCCTAACAGACCCTTAAGTGTTGTATATTATTCTAAGGGTCTTTCCTTAAATGATGTATACTGGGTAGTGCCTGAAGATTTTAATGGAAAATTCGCTGACTATAATTTATATGACAACCGTTTTAACAGAATCCTTTCACAGATTGTTTTTACAGGATACGGAAGTTCTGTTAAGTCATCATTATTAAGTAGCCCTGAGTTTACGACAAATGGAATGCTTCCAAAGTGCTGGCGAAGAATTAACGGTAAAATTGAATTATACAAAGGTTCAACATCGGGTTTTTCAAATACTGGTTTTGAAGCATACTCAGAATATTATGCGTGGCAGATTGCAAAGGTTTTAAAAATTGACGCAGTCGAATATAATTTGCATTTCTGGAAGAATACACTGTGTTCAACATGTGAACTTTTTACAAGTAAAAAATATTCCTTTGTTCCTGTTGGAAGACTTGTAACAAAGGGAGGATTTGAAGCTGTTTGTGAATACTATATAAATCTTGGACCTGAATTTGAAAAAGCTTTATATGATATGATAGTATTTGATGCAGTAATAAAAAATACTGACAGACACTACGGTAATTTTGGTTTTTTAGTAGATAACAAAACAAATAAAATAAAGAAATGTGCACCATTGTTTGATCATGGGAACTCGTTATACAACCTTGCAGGCCTTGAATGCTTTGAAAAACAGTCAGAACTTATAAAAGAATATGACGCAAATCTTGAGCCATGTGTTTATGATGGTTTTATTGATACCGCAAAAAAAGTTTTAACACAGGAACATAAAAAAAATTTGAAGAAACTTTTGAACTTTAAGTTTAAGAAACATCCGAAGTATAATCTTGATGCAATACGGTTACGAAAAATTGAAGACCAGGTGCAGCGGAATGTAATGGAACTTTTGGGGTAGTGAAG
>JAHAZA010000009.1 GCA_018385415.1 Treponema sp.
TTTCACCAAGAGCTTCAATCCTGCATTTTCTATCAATCAATTTTATCAACGCCAGAACTAAACATGCAACAAAAAGAACATGACAGAACCAAAGTGCACCAGTTCCAGATGCAACAGATATAATATATTTAACGACCACAGGAATTTTTTCAGCTTCTTCACCAACCAAAAAACGGCTTGAAATTATCCATCCTCCAATCCACTGAATTACAAAAACTCCCAAAGTACTTGGAACTAAAATTTTACGAACTCGAGCTTTTAAAAACTGACCAAGTGTTTTTTGCTTCAATGTATACTTTGCACAAATGCCGCTTACAACAAAAAGAAGAAGCATAAACCATTGGTACACTGCATACTGAAAAATACCTGCAAATGTAATACTTGCTTTTGCTCCTTCCATCGAAGGATTTGCAGGCAGACGACTGAACATAGCAGTCTGTCCAATATTGTTGTAATAGTAAAAAACATGAAAAACAACAACGATAAGAATCGTAATCCATCGAAGATTATCTATCCATTTTTTTCGATCTGAAACTTGAGCTATTTCTTGATTCATAAGTTTATCCATAATCAATATTTCTCCTACAAATATAATTTTTCCAAAATGTAGGAATATTGTAACTTTTTGTTGCGTATCTTACTACCAACTAAACTTTACAAAATTAATGATTTTTTGTTTCGTTTAGTTGCCTGGTTATTTAGACTTTCCTCTTTCCTTTTCTATTGCCTTTTCATCACACTTGGCCTTATCTGCCTTCATGTAAGCCAGCACTTCTTTTCTTGCACTCAGGAACAGTTCTGCAAGAGTCGGATCAAAGTCTTTACCAACGCCTTCTTCGATAATTTTGAAACATTTATCAACTGGCATCGCATCACGATAAACACGTTTTGCTGAAACCGCATCGAACACATCAGCTATGGCCATAATACGGGCATGTAAAGGAATTTTCTTTTCACGCAATCCTTCTGGATAACCTTTTCCGTTCCATTTTTCGTGATGATATCTTGCTACTTCATAAGCAATCTGTTGATATTCAGGTTCATCAAGTTCATCGAAAGTTTCCTTAATGATCTCTCCACCTTTAGATGAATGAAGCTTCATTATTTCGAATTCCTCTGGAGTAAGCTTTGCCGGCTTCTGAAGAATCTGATCAGGAACTCCGATCTTTCCTATATCATGCATAGGTGCGGCTTTGATAACATTTGAAACATAATCTTTTGTAAGTAAATTTTTGTAACGCTTGCATTTTGACATTTCGTCAAGAATGATTTTTACATATCCTTGTGTTCGTCTGATGTGACCACCTGTATTATCATCACGACTTTCAACAAGTGTTGCAAAACTTCGTACCATGTTATCGTTGTACTGATTCAATCTTTTTTCTGCAGGATCTTCAAAATGTGTGTACATACCTGCAATGGCAATTGTAGGAAGAAGACATGAAACAAGAGATTCTGGTTTTATTATCTGAACAATAAGAATCAGAATACAAACTGCAATAAACGAAATAATTCCTATTGATTTTCTTTTTTCAAGAGTACGGAATTTTATGCAGACAATCACAAATAATATCGAAAACTGAATTACAAGTGAAACGTAGCAGGCGATTACAGAAATTCCCATTGAGTAATTTGTTGTAGTACCATTAACGTAATAAAGGTCTTTAATGCAAATAATTGTTATCAGAGTTGAAATGATACCAGGCAAACATTCAAGCACAATAACCCATTTTTGTTGCTTTCCAAAAACCTGATAAAGCATATATATAAAAATTATTGAAACTATGCATTCCATAGAAACTATAAATACCAGATGCAGTAATCTGTTTACAATTTCTGGAACAACGTCCTGATGATTTACAGTCCATGCAGTAAGTCCGTCAAGAATAATTGCCCACGGTGATATATAAAGCAATGCATCAAATCCTGGGGTGAAATTTACATTCTTATCTAAGCTTCCTTTTATGTAGTTTATAATAAAATATGAAATAACAATTAAACAACCAATTTGAAGTTTATATTCGAACATCCTGTTTCTCCCTTAACTTCATGAAGTACAAAAATTATATCAGTTAATACATTAATACTTTATCAATTATTTTCCAACAACTTGATTTAGTTTTAATGAATCACTTTAATTCTTTAGGATCCAGCAGAAGTTTCTTTACCGGAAGATTCTCGTTGAATATCAGGGTAAAGGAAGAAACTCAGAAGGAACAATGGTTCATTTTTTCAAAATCGTAAATAGACCTAATTAATTTCTTTTATTTCTTTTGCGGTTCCACATTTTTTGCAGAATGCAAAAGATGCATAATTTTTAGTTGAACAGCTTGGACAATTCCAGTCACCAATCACAAAATCATCTTTATTAAAAGTTGCTCTTGTTGACTTCCAGTTTCTTACACGAAGCTGATATGCATCTTTTCCGTGACCAGTTGCAATTACGATTGCTTCTGCAAGAGCCCAATTCAAATTTACAGCTACCGCAGCAATTGAAATCCAAGGATTTTTTGTAATAATAAATGAAAGTGAAAGTGCCAGTAAAATGGAATGTCCGACTCCAGCAAGAATATGTCCAAGATAATATGAATGAACTCCAACCTGACCCAACAAACTGGAGAACAACAATGCCTTCATACGGCTTTTAGGTGAATATTGAATTTCGTTTTTTTCCATATTTAACCCCTTTCAATTAATAATTCTATTTTAACTGTTTTTATACTTTATGTCTAATGACAAGTTGAAGTTAATATTTTTATGGTGACTGTTTTCTTATTTTTCAATCAGTAATATCCATCCAATTCTAAGAACATTCTTATTTCTATTTTAGTAACACCATTATCAGAAGAAAAGTTTTATATGTGTATTATTTATGGAGGCTAGAATGAAAAATATTTCTAAACTTTTATTAACATCATTTATTTGTCTTGGCGTTACTGCATCCCTTACAGGCTGTAACTCTACTTCACAGACTAATGAAAAAGGTCCTTCAAAGATTTTGTTTACAGATGATTACGGTAACGGAAATTTAACTTTTGACCTGGATATTTATTCCATAGACATTGAGGCAGGTACAACTTTAGAAAAAGTGTTCAATGCCAGTGGTATTAAGCTTTCTAAAAACGGTTCAAAGTCTGTTAGTGTAGACAACAAACTTAATGCCTATTCTTGTTATCAGATTGTCATCACTCCAAAAAATGGTTCAGGCGTTGTTTACCGTTCCGGATCAGCAAGTTATGACTTTCATTATAAAAATGTATTCCTGGCTTCTCCAGGACAGAACATAAAAATGAAGCTTGAAGATTTCTATAATAATTCCTATTACTTTAAGCTTTCCCAGATTTAAAAATTAAGCAAAATTCGTTTGAAAAACCTTTCTCCTTCTCAAACGGATTCTAAGTACTTTCTTATTTTCCTCTCAGTATTTATACAAAAGAATGTGATATGTTGAAAACAAGGAGTTTGATTATGAAAAAATTATTTATAACTTTGACTGTATGTCTTGGACTTTCAGCTCTCTTTACAAGCTGCAGTGCTTTCTTTGATATTGAATTCAACAGTCCTGCAAAATTAGTTATTTCTGATGAAATTTGTAAAGCAGATGTTTACATTGATATCGAAGTTTATGAATACAATGTTTCTTCTAATCGCAGAGGCAACTGTGTGCTTTCAAAAAAGTGTGTCTATCTCGATCGCGGAAGTTCAAAGGTCTACAACATTTATAACAAACTTGATTTCTACAGTTGTTATGAAGTTGTAATCAACACAAGTTGTTCAAGGTCAGGAGTTCAATATACAGAAGGTTCTGCAAGCTATGATCACAAGCACAAAAATATTTTTATGGCTGTTCCAAATACAAGTTACAAAATGTCTCTTGTAGATTATTACAATTCAGATTTCTACTTTAAATTAGATCAATCAGTAAGATAATTTAAAAACATGGGAATGATTAATAACATAATACATATTTAAAAACAGCCCGTTCAAAGTTTTGCATATTCCTTTGAACGGGCTGTTTTTTAATTTCATAAATTAAAAATTCCCTTTATAATGAAGTACCCCCTAAAGTTGAACTTTATTTGTCCAACTTTAGGGGGCACTTCTAAATTGGGAGTATTTTTATATTCAATCGACAAAACTATTAAGGGAAAAAGAAAATGAACAATATAAAAAAAAGTATAACAAAGTTTATAATCATTATTTCCTCATTTTTATTATCGTGTAATAATAAAAATGAGGAAATAATTAAATATACGCAAACTCAAATTATATC
>JAHAZA010000012.1 GCA_018385415.1 Treponema sp.
AGGTTTTGAAGTTCCATACGAAGGTGCAAAGGAAATGCTTCTTGTGGACAACGTTGACAGCCGGGAATTTCTGACAGAACTTTTTGAAACGATATATGATGAACTGCCAGCGCCCAAGTCAAAGAAAAAATGATTATGGATTTTTAAGAGGAGAAGAAAATGAAAGAATTTATTGCTTACTGCGGACTTGACTGCGAAAAATGTGAGGCACGAATTGCTACCGTTAACAACGACAATGAACTCAGAAAAAAAGTAGCCGCTGAATGGACAGAAATGAATCATGTGGAAATTACGCCGGAGATGATAAACTGTGCCGGGTGTCGTGTTGACGGTGTTAAAACTCCGTTCTGTGATTCACTCTGCCAGATTCGTCAGTGCGGTTTATCAAAGAAATTTGAAACCTGCGGCAGTTGCGGAGAGCTGATGACCTGCGGCAAAGTAAAGATGATTATCGGGAATAATAGAGTAGAAAGATTAATAGAATCATGTATTATTTTAAGGAACGTTTAAAATAGATGGCTAAAATTTCACCATCTATTTTAAGTCTCGAGTTTTTTTAGAAAACTCTATTTATTTACGTGTTCGCTTGCGCGAACGTTTTGTAAATCCTCAGTTGTTGAAACAACTTGCGGTTTACAAAATTAAGGAACAAGAAAAATGATTGAAACAGAAAGACTGGTTTTAAGAAATTACACAATGGATGATTTTGATGCCCTTTATGAAATCGTAAGCGATGCAGAAACAATGCAGCATTATCCTGCTCCTTTTGATGAAGAAAAAACCCGGGGATGGATCAAATGGAATCTAGAAAACTACGAAAAATATGGTTTTGGTCTTTGGGCTGTTGTATTGAAAGAAACTGGAGAATTCATTGGCGACTGCGGAATCACAATTCAGAATATTGACGGTGAACTTCTTCCTGAAATCGGCTACCACATTCATAAAAAATACTGGCGGCGCGGTTTTGCAAAGGAAGCTGCCCGTGCTGTCCGGGACTGGGTTTTCACAAATACTGAATACAACGAGATTTATTCTTATATGAAGTACACAAACGTGGGTTCCTACTCAACGGCTGTTGCAAACGGAATGAGAAAAGTAAAGGAATATCTTGACCCAAAAAACTATGTTTCCTGTGCCTATTCCATCAAGCGTGCAGACTGGGAAAATATTATTGCAGGTCCAAAAACTGTAACAAAGGAAGACATTAAATCAGCCCTAGAAAAACTTGGCGTTGAAAAAGGCATGATCCTTGAAGTCCACAGTTCATTGAAAAGCTTTGGAAAAGTTATTGGCGGTGCAACGAGTGTAATAGATGCCCTTAAGGAAACAGTTACAGAAGAAGGAAGCATCTTCATGCCAGCCCTCAGATTGAGTCCCGAAATGGAGCCGACAGAAGAAGACAAGAAGTTTGGAATCAAGGTGAAGATAAAGATTATTGGCCGCGATGAAAAGAAAACTGCCATGGGAATTATTGCCGACACTTTCAGAAGTCTTCCTGATACGTACACTGGCAGAGAAGTAATCAGCACCAGCGGATGGGGAAAGCATGGAAAGGAAGCCTTGACCGGTGGACTTGATTATGCAATCCATAATGGGGGAAAGGCACTTCTTTTTGGAGTAGACATTTACAAGCTTACAGCCATGCACTATATGGAAGTTCATACTCCAAAAGAAATCAATGAACTGTATGCACCAAGTGATGAAGTGAACAAAATCTATCCGCCTGATGAATGGTTCATTGAAACTGGACATCCGCCATTGAAAGCATGGTATACTATTCAGAACATGGCGTACAAAAAGGGACTAATAAAGGAAACCTACATCGGCAACTGTCATGTAATGTTTTTTGATATTCTTGAAGTGGTTAACCTTTATGCCGAAGAACTGAAGAACAGACCCTTTGAACTTTGGGGAATAAAAGAAATAACGAGGAGATGTAAGATAAAATGAATTACAAAGTCATAGATTTTGAAAATTATTATCGTAAGGGAGTTTTTGAACATTTCAGCAAAGACTGCAAGTGTTCTCTTTCAATTACAAATTCAATTGATGTTACAGAGTTGTATGAATATTCAAAAAAAACGGAGACAAAGTTTTACATTAATTTTTTGTATCTCCTTTCAAAAACTCTTAACAGCAGAATGGACTATAAACTGTCAATGAAATGGGATACGCAGGAATTAATTGAATATGACAAAATTAATCCGACTCAGTATGTTTTTCATGACGACACCGAGACCTTTACAATTGCATATACTGAATATTTTGAAAATTATGAAAAGTTTTATGCAGGTGCAATGGCTGATATAGAAAATGCAAAAGCCACCCGTGAATATGGTCTTGATGCAATGAATCATCCAAACTGGTTTGACGCTTCATGTATTCCGTGGATTTCCTACGACTCGTTGAATATTGAACTTCCTGATGGATATCTTTATTTAACTCCAATTGTAAACTGGGGAAAATTCCGGGAAGAAAACGGCCGTAAACTGATGCCCGTTTCAGTGCGAATGAATCATGCCGGTGCAGACGGTTATGTTGTTGCAAAAGTATTCAAAATCCTTGAAGAAGAAATTTCAAATTTCGTGAAAGAATAAACGGAGAACCAGTAGTATGTGCAAACCTGTGCTATCTTTCCATAAGGCCGACTTTTTCTCATCCAACAGGAAAGCGCACCCATTTGATGATTGTGTATGTGATATAAAATTCCGCCGCAAGGGGCTTGCAAAAAAAAAGCTGGAGCTATAAATGGAGTCAAATAATGAATATTAGAAAAGCAAACACAGAAGACGCCGCAAGAATTTTTTCCTTTGTAAAAGAAGCCGTTAATAAAATGGATGGCCAGGGGATTAATCAGTGGGATGAATTCTATCCGACACAGGATGACTTTGAAAATGATGCTTCAAAAAATCAGCTTTATATTGCGGAAATCAATGGGAAACCTGCTGCCTGCTTTACCCTCAACAAGGACTGCGACGAAGAATATAAAAACGGATCATGGGTTCACACAGGTGACAATTACATTGTAATTCATCGTCTCTGCGTAAATCCAGAATTTCAGAATCAGGGCCTTGGCCGTAAGGTTTGCATTGAAA
>JAHAZA010000014.1 GCA_018385415.1 Treponema sp.
AGAAGCTGAAAAAACTGGTGACAAAACTGGTTCTACAGCTGCTGCTAACATTGGTAAAGGACTTCAGGCATTCTGTCTTCCAGGTTCTGTAGCTGATGACCGTAAAGTAGGTCTTGGACACGGAAACCTTGGTGCACGTCTTCTTTCTGAAGAAACACAGTGTTTCGCATTCCTGGCTGGTCACGAATCTTTCGCTGCAGCTGAAGGTGCTATTAAAATCGCTGCTAACGCTAACAAAGTTCGCAAGAACAAGCTTCGCGTTATCCTTAACGGTCTTGGAAAAGACGCAGCTCAGATCATCTCTCGTATCAACGGCTTTACATATGTTCAGACACAGTTCGACTACTTCAACGGTGAAGGAACAGACAAAGCTCTTAAAGTTGTTAAAGAAGTTCCATACGGTTCAAACCCAGATCGTCTTATCGTTAAATGTTACGGTGCTGACGATGTACGGGAAGGTGTTGCAATCATGTGGCACGAAGACGTAGATGTTTCTATTACAGGTAACTCAACTAACCCTACACGTTTCCAGCACCCAGTAGCTGGTACATACAAGAAGGAACGCCTCCTTGCAGGTAAAAAATACTTCTCTGTAGCTTCTGGTGGTGGTACAGGTCGTACACTCCATCCAGATAACATGGCTGCAGGTCCTGCTTCTTATGGATTTACAGATACTCTCGGACGTATGCACTCAGATGCTCAGTTCGCAGGTTCTTCATCAGTTCCAGCTCACGTTGAAATGATGGGATTCATGGGAATGGGTAACAACCCAATGGTAGGTTGTACAGTAGCTTGTGCTGTTGCAGTTGCAGGCAGTTTCTAAAAAGAAACAACCATATTCATACTAATCTGAATATTATGAATTATTCTGATTTTTTTGATTTATTACAAAGGTCAGAATAAACAAAAAGACCTGAAGTTTTTTTAACTTTCAGGTCTTTTTTCATACCAGATAAACCTACTAAAAAAATAGGTTTTAATCTTGACATAGTTTTTCTATTCCATTAAATTAGCAAAATATTCTAAAAAAAAGTGGAGAGTTTTATTATGAGCAATAATTTAATCGACCCGGAAAGCAGGAACTATTCTTTTAAAGACATTGAAGAAGATCCTCGTATTAAACGAACAACAAAAGAGTTCTTCATTACTTTTTTCACTTACATTATTTATGGCGCACTAATGATGATCAATCTTTTTACATTCGGCCTTCATTCTCAGGATTACCCTAAAGTATTAGGATTTCCTTTATGGATTTTCATTCTAATCTGCCTTCTTGTTGGTATGGTAGTAACTGTAGAATTGATCTGTACTTTTGTATATAAAGACATGGATCTTACTTCAAAAAATAATAAACAGGAGGAAAACAAATAATGCTTGATATTCCTGTTTCATCACGTATCATAATTATTTCAGTTTTTGCAGCATATACAATTCTTCTTCTTGTATATGGAATCATTACAAGAAATTCTGTAAACAGCAATAAAATTGACTTTCTTTCAAAATTCTATACAGGCGGTCGTGTAAGTGGAAAATTGATGACTGCCATGATGGTAAGTGCCGGAGTTGCCGGTGCCGGCGTATTTATGGGAGTTCCAGGTTTTACATATAAATTTGGTGCTATCTGGATGGTATGTTGTTTCTGGTCAATGACTTCAAACTTTATGGTTTTAGGTCTTATCGGTAAACGTATCGGTATTATTGCAAGAAGAACAAATGCAACTACATTTATTGAACTTTTTAGTAACCGCTATAACAACAGCAAAACCTTCAGACTTGTTTCAAGTCTTGTAATTCTTTTCTTTCTTGGAGCATTCGGAGTTTCTACCCTTACTGGTGGTGGACGTATCTTCCAGGTTCTCACAGGCCAGGATTACAGAATCGGGCTTGCAATCTTTACGGCTCTTGTTATTATTGCTGCCCTCATTGGTGGTATTAAAGGTGTTGCTACAGCCATGATTATTCAGGGAATTATCATGACTATCAGTGTTCTTCTTCTTTTCATTCTTGGTGTTAGGAGCACAGGATTAAGTTATACTGCAACTATTGGTGAAGTTCTTGAAAAATATCCACAGTGGTTCTCACCAGTTGGCGGTCTTACTCCTGATTCAGAAAATTTCGGTCCTGCAATGCTTAAATCAATAGGAACAGTTTTCAGCTTTGCAGTACTCTGGGGACTTACAACATTTACAATGCCACATGTTTCCATGTCAGCCCTTACTTATAAAGATACTAAAACACTTCATGATTCAATCAAAATCGGAACAATTGTTTTTGCAATCTGGATGCTTGGATTAAACGGACTTTGCTTTGTAGTTAAATATCACTTCGGCGGAATGCTTGGTGGTGAAGGTCAGCCTACTCCAGACCTTGCAATTCCTATGCTTGCAATAAAAGCAATGCCAGCCTGGGCTGCAGGTCTTGTTCTTGCAGGTGTATGCTCTGCAGTTCAGTCATCTGTAGGAGGAATGATTATTGCTCTTTCCGGAACAATAATCAAAGATTTGGTTCCATTACAGAAGGTATTTATTTTCAATCCTGAAAATACAGAAAAACATATCAAGACTTTCAATACAATCTGCACAATCCTCGTTGCACTTATTATCTTTATTTTTGCATGTAATCCACCAACCCTTCTTGCTTCCCTCATTACTTATGCAACTGGCGGAATGACTGTTGCTTTCTTTGCAACAGTTTTGCTTGGACTGTACTGGAAAAGAGCAAACGAATACGGAGCATGTGCCGGCATGATTAGCGGTATTATCCTCTATATTCTCATCGATATTCTTACTAAAAAAGGAATTATTACAAATCCATTCGGTCTTAACCCTGTTGTAATTGCAACTTTGGTATCTACAGTCCTTATGATAATCGTAAGCCTTGCAACACCAAAATCACCATACAGAGTAATATCAACATGGTTCGGTAAAGAAGAATAATTATTAAAACTATATAAAAAAAGTGCCCTCTGGAAAATTGAACTTTACATTGTACATTTTCTGGAGGGCATTTTAATTTCTTTAAAAACTTAGTTTCTAATTAAAAAAAAAATCAATTTCTAAATTTTACTCTTGTTTAAGATCACAAGTTCCGCCATACAAAGCAGCCAACTGTTGCCAGTGAGCCATTTTATTTGCAAGGTCAGCTTTACTTTCTTCATCTTCACGGAATGCAATCAAAGTCCAGTCCATTTCGCTTAGGGCTTTTTCAAATTCAGGAAGCTTCTGGTATGGAACAGCAATCATTCTTAATCCTTCAGGATAAATCTTTCTTCTTTTTAATCCATGATAAAAACCGGTTGTAATGTGATTACATTTACCAGTGATTAAAGGATAAGCATACATCCATGCACAGCTTAAAATTGGAGTTGATTTACTTTCCCACAAATCTCCCGAAATCCAGCTAGTAGCACGCATAATAATGTCAGCTGCAGGAAGATCTGCAACAAACATAATCAAATCCGGATCAAAGTCACAAATGTCTACCGGAGAAAATTCTACAAAATTAACAGTCTTTGGCTCAATAATTGGAAGCTTCTGATAAAGGTTTCTAACAGGAGTTGGACTTGCATAACAGCCAAAATCATAACCAGCCTGACCACTTGCTGTAACTGGTGGAGGATCAATCATTCCCATAGCAAGTTTACCGTAGCATTCATCATCCTCTTTTGTAATGTAAAACTTCTTTCCACTTGTCTGAGCATAATTAACATAAGTACAGAATGCAGCTTTTTTACCATCAAAATGTTCACAATCAGGCTTTTCAAAACAGATTTTTATAGCAACGGCTTTATAAGGTAAAGGAAGTTTTGCTATCAATTTTTTTAAGTTTTCAGAAATCATGTTTACTCCTTGATTTTTATTATAATACTTTAATGTAAGCTTTAGCAATTAGTAATAAATGACACAGTTGAAAAATCCGAAAAATTAGAATAAAATTATAGAAATATTTTTTTTACTTTAATTACTTTCAAAAGTCTTTATAGTAGATTCTAAAAATTTGAGGTTTATTATGGACAACAAAGCTAGTAAGTGGGTCAGAGGAGCAATTCCTGCTCTCTTACTCCATTGTAGTATCGGTACAGTTTACTGCTGGTCAATTTTTAGTCAGGAAATTGCCAATTACATCGGTTGGTCTAAAGGTGCAACAGAATGGGCTTTCAGCCTTGCTATTTTCTTCCTTGGAATGTCAGCAGCATTTATGGGAAACATCGTTGAAAAGAACATTCATAAGTCATCGTTGATTGCAGCAATCACATTTGCTTTAGGTATGGCTGGAACAGGTTTTTTCATCTGGTACGGTGGAAATCATCAGCACAGCGTTCTTGCTTTGGTTGGTATTCTTGTATGTTACGGATTTATCATGGGTATCGGTCTTGGTACTGGTTACCTTTCTCCTTTTAAGACATTGATGCTCTGGTTCAAAGATCAGAAAGGTCTTGCAACAGGTCTTGCTGTAGCAGGTTTCGGTGCTGCAAAAGCTATTGCCTCTCCTATCATGACTTCTATGCTTACAGGTCTTACTGTAAACAAGATTAACAACGTTGGTGATGGTGTTTACAAAATGTTCCTGGTACTTGCAGCCGTTTACTTTGTAATGATGTTCGTAGGACACCTTCTCCTTGCAAAACCTTCTGACTGGGTTGAACCACAGACAAAATCTAAAGACGAAGGAATTCTTGCAACACTCAAACGTGAACCACTTACTTCTTATATTGGAATCTGGCTCATGTTCTATTTGAACATTACTTGTGGTCTTGCATTTATCTCACAGGAAAAAATGATTGTTAAATGTATCGGACTTGCAGGTTCAGTAGGAATTATTTCTACAATCTCTGCTATTTTCAATGCAGCTGGACGTCTTGGATTCTCAGCTTGGGCTGACAAAATGAAAGACCGCAATACAATCTATAAATTAATTTTCATTCTTTCAATTGTATTTACAGCAGCTGTAATGCTTACTGGCGGAATTAAAAATGGTGCAGGAAATATTGTACTTACAATTCTCGTTCTTGCATTGATCTTTGTTGTAAACGCAGGATACGGTGGCGGTTTCTCTAACGTTCCTACACTTCTTTCTGACCACTATGGCATGGGTTCTATTTCTGCAATTCACGGAATTACACTTTCTGCATGGGCATTCGCAGGACTTACAGGAAACCAGATGGTAAACGCTATCGTTAAAGCAGTTGAAAACAAAATCACAGCTGAAGGCGGATCTTTACCTCAGATTTTATATCATGGTGAAATGCAGGCAGTAAATCCTGTTGGTTATCAGACAGTTCTTTACGTAACACTTGCTCTTTATGTAGTATCACTATGTTTAAGTTTATTCCTTGTTAAACCAATCAACAAAGATAAAGCTTCTGCATAATTTTATTTAAGCATTAATTTAAGGACAATTCCTTCGGGAGTTGTTCTTTTTTTTTATCTTTTTACATGTGGTCATTATACTTAATCATCGTTATAATATAGAAATGAATAAGAATAGATTTTTTAAACTTTCAAAAGCAGTATTTTCATTACTTCTTATCTCGGGAATTCTTTTCTCGTGTAAAACAACAGATGTAGAATCAAAAAAATTTTTTACTCATAAATCAAAACACAATGAATTACAAATAGTACTTTTAGGTGATGTAATGGCCCACACTGGTAATTTTATAATGAAAGATTATGACATAATCTGGGATGGAATCCGTGACCTTACAAGCACTTCAGATTTTACCTTTGCAAATATAGAAGCCCCTGTATCAAATGATATTCCTTTCATGAACTACCCTAACTTCAACATGCAGTATTCATATCCTCAGGCTGCCATTAATGCAGGTGTAAATGTAATGACAGTTGCAAACAATCATACAAATGATCAGTTTGAAGCAGGTATAAAATCAACATATAAATGGACAAAAGAAATAGAAGCTAAATACAAAGATACACAACGCCCTGTTTACTTTTCTGGCTTAAAAGAAAATGTAACATCTTTAAAAGATGCTGCTAAAAGTCCATGTTCCTATGCTTATTTTGAAAAAAATGGAATAAAAATCTTGTTTTTTGGAGCTACCCAAATTCTTAACACACCAAGCTGTAATCAGATGATTAACTTTTTCCCAGGTACTGAAGAAGGAAGACAGAACCTTATTACAACAGTAAAGAATTTGAAATCAAAGCATCCATGTGATGTTTTCATTCTGGGACTTCATTGTGAAGAACCTGAATATGTTCTTGAAATTTCAAAAACCCAGAAGAAACTTTATAAGGAACTTCTAGACTCTGGAGTTGATATTCTTTGGGCAAATCATCCACACACTCCAAAGCCCATTGAATGGATAACAGACCCTAAAGACGGAAAATTAAAAAAGATCATTTTTTACGCTAATGGTAATACAATCTCTTCTCAGCGTTACAGACCAAATTTTAATAATCCAGCATCTATGAGAGAATATACAGGAGATGGATTTCTAGTGCAGCTCCAATTAATAAAAACACAAAACGGAATAGTAATTGAAAATGCCAAATTAAATTTTATTACAAACATTGTTGATGAAAATAATAATATTCTTATAAAAAAATTAAACAAAGATCTTTACGATCAACTTGATTCAAGTGGAAATTCACAGTTAAAAAACTATCTTAAAAAACGTGAAGAGCTTTTAAAACAAATCGAAGGAACTTTACCATGGCTTTAGATTATAAATCATTACCAGTATATGAACAAAAACAACGCATTCTTGATACATTAAAAACAAATCAAGTTATCATTGTCCAGAGTCCAACTGGTTCTGGCAAAACAACACAAATCCCTGTTATTCTTCACGAGGCAGGCTATTCAGATAATGGCATAATAGCTGTTACCCAACCTCGTCGTATTGCTGCCCTTTCTGTAAGTGAATTTATTTCAAAACAGCTTGGTACTTCATATCCAGGCCTTGTGGGCTACAAAATGAGATTTGAAGACAAGACTGATTTAACAACTAGAATTAAAATCATGACTGATGGAATTCTTCTTCAGGAAATGAAGCTTGATCCTATGATGAAAAAATATTCAGTCATTATGGTTGATGAGGCACACGAAAGAAGTCTCAACATCGACTTTGTTCTTGGCCTTTTAAAACGAATTCTTAAGGTAAGACCTGATTTAAAAATCATCGTTTCAAGTGCTACAATGAATGCAGAAAAGTTTTCTACATACTTTGACGGATGTCCTATCGTAACAATTGATACAATTACTTATCCAGTTACCGTTATTTATGATCCACCAACAATTCCTGCAAGTACAAACACATTAACAGCAGAAGAAGCTTTACTTTCAAAAATTTCAAATACAATTGACCGTATTCTTTACAACAGGACCGAAGGCGATATTTTAATTTTTCTTCCTGGAGAAAAAGCAATCAAAGACTGTATAAATAAATTATACCGTACACCATATTCGAGAAAAATCCAGATTATTCCACTTTACGGACGACTTCCAAAGGAAGAACAGGAAAAGGTTTTTGATCCGGCACCTTTTGGTAGAAAAAAAGTAATAATCTCTACAAACATTGCAGAAACTTCAGTTACAATTGATGGTATTACTTCTGTAATTGATTCAGGACTTGCAAAATTAAACTTCTACAGTCCACGAACATACACATCAAGTCTTATCGAAACACCGGTCTCAAAAGCATCATGTAATCAACGCAGAGGACGTGCAGGCCGCACACAACCTGGAACATGTTATAGACTTTATCCTCGAAAAGATTATGACACAAGGGAAAGTTATACTATCGAAGAAATTTTCAGAACAGACCTCTCAGAAGTTGTTCTTCGCATGGCAGAGCTTGGTATTACAGATTTCGAAACCTTCGATTTTATTTCACAGCCACCGAAAGAAGCTATTAGAGGTGCTGTTGAAACTTTAAGAATGCTAAAAGCTATTAATCCAGATAATACTCTTTCAAGTATTGGAAACCTTATGGTTTTATTCCCATTACCACCTCGTGTTTCAAGAATTATTGTTGAATCAATTCTTAAATACCCAGAGGTAATGGAAGAAGTTCTTATTGCTGCAGCATTCCTCAGTACTCACTCACCTTTTGTCTTACCACAAGGAGAAGAAATGGATGCACGCCGTGCACATCATACTTTCCGTGATATTCAAGGTGACTTTGTTTCATATGTAAAACTCTATCGTATTTATCAACAGCAAAAATCACGAGAGCAATTCTGTAAAAAAAATTATCTTGATGAAAAAGTCATGGCTGAAATTGAAAATATAGTTCTTCAGCTTTCTGATATTGTGTCAGCCCAGCAGATTCCAATTACTGGCGGCGGGCCAATGGATGACTATCTTTGTTGTATCGCTTCGGGAATGATTCAGTTCGTATGTGTTCGCGAAGGTCGTGAAAACTTCAGAACATTGACAGCTGATCATATTTCAATACACCCGGGTAGTAATATGTTCCGCACAGATCCGATGTATATCGTAGCAGGAGAAATTGTACGCACAAGCCGAATGTTTGCCATGAGTGTATCGCCATTAACAAAAGGAATGCTTGCAAAAATAGATCCATCTCTTGAAAAGGAATTAAATATTCTCAAAAAATCAAAAGAAAAAAGCCGCTCATTATCTTCTGGTTTTGAATATGAAGCAAAAGGATCATTTAAAGAGGAATACGAAAAAGCCGACATAAAAAAATCAAAAGAAAAAGATAAACATACAAATGAAATTAAAATCGGCTCTTCAGTGTTCAGCGTAAAAAAAGTTAAAGGTAAACAGCTTGTTATTCTTCCACTTTCTCAGCTTCTTGTATGTGCAAAAGAGAATGATTTTTCATCTGACAATGAACTTCACCTTAAACTTTCAACTTTAAAAGGTAAAGTTACTGTCAAGAATGGATTTGAAATGCTTAATGGAGAAAAGCTTGAACTTATTTTCAAGATTGCAAATATTTTAAATCTTATTCCTATCGAAGAAAAAAAATTTGACCGTAAACTTAATATAAATATAAATGAAGAACAAGGTATCGATAAACTCTGTAAGGCCATGGAATATGCACTGAATGTTGCAGTTGCAAAATCTAAGAGCAAAGAAATGGGCTTTATTGCAGCCTTTACAGATAATAATGGTAATTATTGGTTTAAAGTATCTAGGGGCTTTTCAACAGCACTGTCAGAAACACTTTCAACTCTAGAAACATTAATTGATGAAGCGAAAGCTGTATTTTCTGACGAACAGAAAAATCGCCTTAATGAAATCTATCGTAAACTTAATAACTTCTATGAAGATTAATCAGTCTTTTAAAGATAAAGACATTAAGTTATACTAAGACTCTCGCCCTATTTGTATACAACTTCAAATTCCTCAAAGACGATCAATGAGCTGTCATTAAACTCTGTACCTAGTTCAATAGCTTCGTCTTCGAAATATTCCCGATGGCTTTCACGCCACTCTTCCATTGAAGAATCCTCACCTTCTTTCTGTGCTAATTCCCAGTACATCTGGTTAAACGCCATGATGCTGACATTAACATCTTTTATAATACAAACAGCCTGTTCCATTGAATCAGTCAAAACATAATAATTATTCTTCTTTGGGACACTAATCATATCAAGTTCATAAGATACTAATGTAGAACAGGCAGCTTTCTTTACCCCACAAAGGACAAGAGCATTTAACCGATTTATGCTGTCAGCATCATAACCAAATTGAAGTTCACCATTATATTTAAAACCATCAGGGAGATTATTTTCTTTTTTATATTTTATCCAATATTCATTAGCATCCATAACTTTAACCTATTCTATCTGCAATATTTTACGCGCTTTCTTATAATTAGCACCTGCTTTTTCATTTTCAGAGATTTCTTTAACTTTAGCTTCACACGATGCATATCTTCCGCTGGCAAACATATCTAATCCCAATGCACAAGTCTGAGCATCCTTAGACTGTAAAAATGCTTCACAAACAACACTAAACTCAGAATCAGGATATTTTGCAATAAGCTTTCCTACAGTATATCTGAAAGGTTTTCGTTTATCATCTCCAGCAAGTTCAACAGCCAGTTCTGCAATTTCCTTCTGTCCAGCCTTTGTGTTTTTCAACAAAGCTTCACAAGCTTTATTTTTTGCAGCATCAGTTCCTTTTTTGCTGGTAATTGTTTCAATTAAATAATCATTTGCTTCTGAACTATTCAACTTAGAAAGGACCTGATAAGCCTTTTCTTTGATTACATTTTCAGGATCATTTTTTGCACGGTAAATTATATAAGGAACAGCTTCTGTAATATTCATTCTTTCAACTGCTTCAATGGATTCCTGTCGAACTTTCCAATGTGCATCTTTTATTCCCTGAATTATTACTTTTTTCGCTTCAGCAGAATCATAATTAGATATTCCTTTAATAACATAAACTCTAAAATTAGGATCACCACTTTCAAAAAGGTCAATCAAAATTGGAAGAGATTCCGGTTTTTTCATCGCTCCAATGGCCTCTGCCGCATACATTCTCACAAAAGAATTCTCTTCTTCATCCTGGCAGATTTCAGAAAGTTTATCCCATGTACTTTCAGCCTTTAATCTTCCTAAAACTTTCATAAGACTCTGGCGCTGAGACAATGTCAAATCATCTCTATCCAAATATTCTACAAGATATCCAGCTTCATCAGGTCCACCTACTTCACCTAATGTGGTCAGCGCACCATTGAAATATGTTTCATCTTCAGAGTCCAGTAGATTCAAAACACAAGGAACAGCTTCCTTTGTTTTTACTTCTGATACATAGCGAAAAAGCATTTCTACTGTACTGCTTTTTTCATCATATGGATCTTCAAGAATTTCAATGGCATAATCTTCAATACATGGATCTTTAATTTTTGTAAAATATTCAATTATTTTCTCACGAACAGGAACACTTTTTGTTGAATAGAACAGTTCATACAAATCATCTGAGAATCTTGGATCTTCATTGCTAATAAGATCTTTTATCAAAGAAAGAATTTCTGTTTCAATTCCATATGCAAGTGTTTCTTTTTTCTCTTTTACCGCATCTTTCCCTTCATCCTTTAATGCTGCTTTTTCTGCTTTTTCTTTATCAGGTGGTAAAGGTTTTTTACTTTGAGGAATTGTAACTTCATGATGAATTTTTTCTACTTTAGGTTCGTCAGTATCTTCTTTTTTTTCTTTGGCAAAAATAAATGATGTAGTTAAGCTTACAGTTAATAGTAATACAATAATCCTTTTCATTTTATTTCACCTGCCTTAAATCTTTTCAGGAATACTTTTCTATATTCTTCAAAACGATCATTGTTTATCGCTTCCCGGGCTTCTTTCACAAGATTATGTAAAAAATACAAATTGTGGTAAGAAGCCAGCATACTGCTTAAAATTTCCTGAGACTTAAAAATATGTCTTAAATAAGAACGAGAATAATTTTTACAAACCTTACAGTTACATTCTTTATCAATAGGTCCAAAGTCATGAATAAATCGTTCCTGCTTAATCGAAAGCATACCATCATGTGTAAAATAAGATCCATTACGGGCATTTCTTGTTGGAAGAACACAATCGAACATATCAATACCATTTGCGATTGCATCAAGAATATAATCAGGAGTTCCAATTCCCATTACATATTTTGGCTTATCTTCTGGAAGACAACTTACTGTATAACTTAGGAATTTCGAATACTCTTCTTTTGGTTCTCCAACAGAAAGTCCTCCGATTGCAATGCCAGGAAAATCTAAAGACGCAACAAACTCCGCACTCTGTTTACGTAAATCCTCAAAAAAATTTCCCTGTACAATTGGAAATAAAATTCCCTTATACCCTTTTCCTTGTTCTTCTTCCCAGGCTTTCTTTGCACGCAACAGCCAGTCAGATGTAATACGAAGAGCCTCAACAGCTTCTTTACGGTCAACACCCCAGCCGGAACAAACATCAAGTTGCATCTGAATATCAGAATTAAATTTTGCCTGAGTTTCGACAACATTTTCTGGAGTAAACATGTGATAGCTTCCGTCTATGTTACTCTGAAATCTTGCTCCCTGATCAGAAATTTTTCTCAGCTTGGAAAGTGAAAAAACCTGAAATCCACCGGAATCTGTTAAAAAGTTTCTGTTCCATTTTGAAAAGCCATGTAATCCTCCGGCTTCTTTTATCAAATCTGGACCTGGTCTTAAATAAAGATGATATGTATTTGCAAGAATGATTTCAAAACCAATTTCTTCAAGATCATCCTTTGTAATTGCCTTTACAGTTGCATTTGTTCCAACAGGCATAAAAACAGGAGTCTGAACAGTTCCATGAGGAAGGCTCAAAACACCGGTCCTTGCTTTTGAATTCTTATTTTTATGTAAAATATTAAAAATTTCAGCCATATTAATTCCATTTAATTGTTATATATGTAAATTATCGGTATTTTCTACCTCAGAATTAAATCCATCAGGTTTTTGAATACCGTAACAGTATTAAACTTATTATAAAGAACACTATAACAGGAAACCACGCACCTGCCACAGGGGTTACAAATCCAAACTTAGCAAGAAGCATAGTTACCATCTGTAAAACGTAGAATAAAACAGAAGCACCGACAGAAAGAATCATACTGATGATAATAACATTTCTTCTTGACCTACCTGACAATCCAATCGCCAGCAAAGTTACAATAAATATAACCAATGGAAATGAATATTTTTTATAATAAACCGAAAGTGCTTCGCTGGACGGTAAACCGGTCCGTCTTAAATATTCAATATATTCTTTACCTTCCTTCACTGTAACCGTTTCAACATCAACAAGATTGTTTCTAAATGTCTCCGGAGGTTCATCAAACATCATTTCAATCTCAGAATTTAACATTGAATACCGAAGGTCACCATTTTCATCCAGTCTATATGTCACTGTCCCTGAAAGAATCCATCGCCTTTGTTCTTCATTCCACAAACCGTTGTTTGCTTTTACGATACAATTCAGCTTCTTGTCATCATTTCTGACAATAAGCAAAACATTGTTAAGCTGTTTATTTTCATCTTCATAAACATCAGCTTTATAAATTATCTGACCATCATGACTTCTGATTACAACATTTGAATTATTCTGATCAAATTCAATATTTAAAGAGGAATTTTTAAGCTCCTGGTATTGCTTATAAAACGGTACTACAATTTTATCTTCAAAAAAGAAATACCCCACTGAAAGCAATAACGAAAAAATAATCAAAGGAAGCATTGCTTTAATATAAGAAATTCCTGATGCAAACATAGCTACAAGTTCATTCTGAGAGGAAAGAATACAAAGCATATAACAGGTTGCAAAAAGTATAGCTAAAGGAAGTGAAAAAGTAATCGTCTTTGGTAAATATAAATAAAGAATCTTTAAAATTACAGGAACAGGAACATTATTCGAAAGATATTTCCACATATTCATAAATAAATCTACAATCTCAAAGGCAAGGCAGAACAAAACCAAAGCACCTAATAAGAGAGGTAAAAATAATTTAAAAATATAACCAGCAAGCTTCATAATCTACTGCCTCATCATTATAGAATAGAAAGCGAAGCCTGCAATACCGACAACAAAATTCGGAATCCACATGGCAATAAAACCATTCATTTCTGTTCTGGAACCAAAAATAATAAAAATCCAGATTAAAGACCAATATAAAACAGAAATTACAACACCAATAATAAAACCTGCAAATACACCATTCTGCTTACCAAAAATTAATGCCAAAGGTAAGGCAAGAAATGCAAAAAACAATGCTCCAAACGAAAAAGAATATTTTCGATTATATTCCAGTATATATCGATTTAAATCCTGAGGCACAGTATTTTCATCTGCCTTCATTTTTTTAATCTGCTGTCTGAGATCATAAGTAGTCATTTCTCCCGGATCAATTCCATATCCGGAATCAATAAAGGCAGATTCAAAAATATTAAGCGTCATTTTTTTTGCTTTTATCAGCTCAAACTTTTTGGAATTTTGATTATCTAAAACAGCCACTACAGGATCATTCATATTTAAATGCATACTTACACCTGTTTCTTCAGCAGAATCAATAGAGGAATTTCCTGCAACAATTATACGTGTGTTATAATTTTCATCTTTATCAAAAAAAACAACATCAGATATTCCGTTCTTTGAAACCTCACCGGTAACAATGGTATTTTCACGAAGCTTCTTTACAGAATTAGATTCAATCTCAACGAAGGGATTTCTTGAAATACTGATAAGATACTGCTCCCTGTATTTAATCATTCCCGCCGGAAAAAGATAATCATTTATAAAAAAAGAAAATCCAGATATTAAAAGCCCAAGTGCTAAAACAGGAACTAGAATTATAAGACGAGGATTTTGTCCAGAAGCACGAAGAATAAGAATCTCATTGTCTGTATTCATACGGCCAAGACACATTAAAAATCCAGTCAATGTTGCAAAAGGCGCAGTTTGAGAAAGAATTGAAGGCAATGAATAATAGATTAAAAGAACAACATCCCAAAACGGAAGATTTTTTCCCAGCAGCTTCAGCATCAAAACAAGAATCTGATTTACGAAAAAAATTAAAAAATAAAACAGAAACATAACTAAAAAATAGATAAGTAACTCTTTAATAATGTATCTTATGAGAAAAAATTCTTTTCTTTTTCGTTTTATAAACCTGAAGTGAATTATCTTTTTCTTTATAAAATTAAAGATACTGATAATCCAAAGAGGAATCTTACCTGCCAGTTGAACCAAATCCACCTTCCCCACGTTCAGTTGATTCAAGACTATCTGTTTTTACAAAGTTTCCCAATGTCACAGGACTAACAACAATCTGCGCTATTCTGTCACCATTGTTAATTGTAAAATTTTCATTTCCTAAATTTATAAGAATAACTTTTACTTCACCACGATAATCGCTGTCGATTGTTCCAGGCGTATTAAGGCATGTAATACCATTTTTAATGGCAAGTCCGCTTCGTGGCCTCACCTGAATTTCATACCCCTCAGGAATTTCAAAAAAAAGCCCTGTAGGAACAAGAACTCTTTCCATAGGTCTAACAGTAATGCTTTCAGAAAGCAACGCACAAATATCAGCTCCTGCAGCACCAGTTGTTTTATATTCAGGAATAATTGCACCATTTTGTGCAACACATTTAATATCAATTATATTCATATTAATAGTATATCATTTATTTTAATAATTGAATATACCACGCACATTATACATCTCCCTCTTCACCACTCATTCTACCCACCACAATCTGTTTCCACCACTACCACTACATTATCCATTAACCTCAAAAAAAAAGCAGTACACCCATGGGGCGACTGCTTTTTCACTGTTCAAATAACTGGGTAAGTCAGTTATTTACTTTCTTCGATTGCATCAATGTAAGAAAGCTGGAGACGACCACGCTGATCAACTTCAAGCAATTTAACAGGAATCTGCTGTCCTTCTTTAAGAACGTCTGTTACTTTTTCTACGCGTCCACGAGAGAGCTTAGAAATGTGACAGAGACCTTCTTTTCCAGGAAGGATTTCTACGAATGCACCAAAGTCTTTGATAGACTTAACTGTACCCTGATAGATTGTTCCAACTTCTGGATCTTCAGTAATTCCCTTAACTGCTTTCTTAGCTTCTTCAGCACTTGTTCCAGTTTTTCCGTAAATTGTAACTGTTCCGTCATCGTCAGTGTTGATTGTAACACCATACTGAGCACAGAGAGCTTTAACGTTCTTTCCACCAGGTCCGATGAGAGCACCAATCTTGTCTACAGGAATCTTCATAGTAAGGATTTTAGGAGCATACTGGCTGATTTCAGCTGGTTTGTCGATACATTCCTTCATTTTTCCCAGGATGTGCATACGACCGGCACGAGCCTGTTCCATTGCCTTTTTCATGATTTCTGTTGTTACACCAGCAATTTTGATATCCATCTGGAAACCAGTAATACCATCTTCTGTTCCGGCTACCTTAAAGTCCATATCACCCAGGTGATCTTCTTCTCCAAGAATATCAGAAAGAATTGCATAGCGTCCGTAAGGATTGTCGCCTTCTGGTTCTGTAATAAGCCCCATAGCAATACCAGCTACCATTTTCTTCATCGGAACACCAGCTGCAAGCATTGCAAGACATCCACCACAAGTAGAAGCCTGTGATGATGAACCGTTAGATTCCATGATTTCTGATACTACACGTATTGTATATGGGAATTCATCCCGGTTTGGAACCATAGCAGCCAAAGAACGGCGAGCAAGGTTTCCATGACCGATTTCACGACGACCTGTTGTAAGCTTTCCTGTTTCACCAACTGAGTATGGTGGGAAGTTATAATGAAGAATGAAGTGTTCTGAACGATCTCCATCGATATCGTCATAAACCTGTTCATCCATTGTTGTACCGAGAGTACAAACAGCCAAAGACTGTGTTTCACCACGTGTAAAGAGTGCAGATCCATGTGGACGTGGAAGAACATTGATTTCACATGTAATAGGACGGATTTCGTCAACCTTACGTCCGTCAACACGAAGTCCCTGATCAAGAATTGATTTACGAAGAAGATTGTACTGAATGTCATCCATCAATGCTGCAAAAAGTTTAGCCTGAACTGGATCTTCAAGCTGTTCAGCATACTTAGAAGCAACTTCTTTGATAGCCTTGTTGATTGCGATACCACGGTTTATTTTGCTGTCTTTAAAACATGCAACTTTCAAAAGTGGAATGGCATCAGCTTCAATAGCTTCTTTGTTAGCAAGTGTAACATCAAGTGGATTAAGTGGAAGTTTAGCTTTTCCTGCTTTCTTTGCAAGTTCTTCCTGCAAAAGACACATGTCAGTAATAAAGCCCTGAGCCTTTTCAAGAGCACCAAGCATTACTTCTTCTGAAACTTCGTTAGCTCCACCTTCTACCATTGTAAATCCGTCTTTAGTTCCGGCTACAACGATTTCCAAGTCACCTTCTTCGATCTGTTTGAATGTAGGGTTGATGATGTATTCACCGTTTACATAACCGATACGAGCAGCAGCAACTGGTCCGTGGAATGGAATATCTGAAATTGTAGTTGCAGCAGATGCAGCAATTACAGCAAGAATATCCTGAGTATGAACACCGTCAGCAGATACACAAGTAGGAACGATCTGCAATTCATGACCAAATGATGGTTCAAAAAGTGGGCGCATTGGACGGTCGATAAGACGGCTAACAAGGATTTCCTTGTCCTTTGGACGACCTTCGCGTTTTACAAAGCCACCAGGAATTTTTCCAGCAGCATAGAATTTTTCATTGTACTCAACTGTAACAGGAACAAAATCCTGTCCTTCTGTAACATTAGAAGAAGCACAAATTGTTGCAATAACAGCTGCACCGCCCCACTGTGCGTAAACACAACCGTTAGCCTGTTTACCGATTTTTCCTGTTTCAAGGATGAGATCGGCATCTCCGAGTCTGTAAGTTACTCTTTCTACCATGTTTTCTTTTTCCTTCTTTTACTTCTTTTCCGTTTATAGCCGAAAACATTTTCCGTCTGACAGGCGGTGCCTGTTCCATTTATTCAGGATGGAACCTGTTTAAAAAAAATGGACGGTCTTATAAAAGATCCCGTCCACTTTTCGTAAAACTACTTACGCAATCCCAATTCCTTGATGAGTGCGCGGTATGTTTCGAGGTTTGTGTTCTGGAGGTACTTCAAAAGCTTTTTACGCTGTCCGATTACCTTCAAAAGAGAACGTTTTGCGCTCTTATCTTTTGGAAAGTTCTGAACATGTGTTGTAAGCTGCTGAACTCTAGCTGTGAGAAGAGCAACCTGAACCTTTGTGTTTCCAGTGTCATTTTCGTTTGCACCGAACTGTGAAACAAGTGACTTAGACTGTTCTTTAGAAAGTGCCATTTGGAACTCCTTGTATGCAGAAATCATTTCTGCAATTTTAATTTTATATATCTGAATAAGCGGGAAGCTTTGCAGGTCATAATCTGAAGTCCTAGACTATAATCACAAAAAATCCGTAAAACAGATCAATTTAATTTATAAAGAGCAGTAATTTTCAAAACTGCCCTTTAATTTAGAATATAACAAAAATTATTTGTTATCTCCTTTAATACCATAACGTTTGTTGAAGCGGTCAATACGTCCTGCTGTATCAACAAGTTTCTGCTTACCAGTGAAGAATGGGTGGCAAGCTGAACAAATTTCAACGTGAATGTCTTTAACTGTTGAACGTGTTTCAATTACATTACCACATACGCAAGTAATTTTTGTGAGTGTGTACTCTGGATGAATATCCTTTTTCATTATTATAACTCCTGTCTTCTTGCCCTGTATTACGCCCGGCAACCTCTAGCTTGCAACTTTGCATCTATCATTTCGTCACCGTCAGCCAAAATAAAAAATAATACCACAAGAAAAAATTTATATAATTGTAGCCAAAAGCTGCAAATTAATCAAGTCCTGCAGTGCCAGCATTCATGCTAGCAAGGAACGCTTCATTTGTCTTTGACTTTTTCATGCGGTCAAGAATAAGTTCTGTAATTTCAATATCTTCCATTGGATTAAGGACTTTTCTTAAAATCCACATCTTCTGAAGCTCTTCATCTGTAAGAAGAAGTTCTTCTTTACGTGTTCCTGATTTTTTAATATTAATCGCAGGGAACAATCTGCGTTCAGCAAGACGGCGGTCAAGGTCAATTTCAGAGTTACCAGTTCCTTTAAATTCTTCAAAGATAACTTCATCCATTCTTGAACCAGTTTCGATCAATGCTGTTGAAATAATTGTAAGAGAACCACCCTCTTCTACATTACGGGCAGCACCAAAGAATCTCTTTGGTTTAAACAATGCGTTGGAATCAACACCACCTGACAATACTTTTCCAGATGTCTGAACTGTCTGATTATATGCGCGTGCAAGACGAGTAATAGAGTCAAGAAGAATAACAACATCGCGCTTGTGTTCAACAAGGCGTTTTGCCTTTTCAAGTACCATTTCTGCAACCTGAACGTGACGTGTAGCCTGTTCATCAAAAGTTGAAGAAATAACTTCCCCCTGAATAGCCCGTTCCATTTCTGTAACTTCTTCTGGACGTTCATCAATCAAAAGCACGATAAGGTAAACTTCAGGATTATTTGTAGTAATTGCATTTGCAACTTTCTGCATCAAAATTGTTTTTCCGGCCTTTGGTGGAGCAACAATCAAAAGACGCTGACCTTTTCCAATGGGAGCAAACAAGTCTACAATACGAGTTGAAACTTCTGTAGAAACAGTTTCAAGCTTTAATTTTTCATTTGGATATAATGGTGTAAGGTTTTCAAAAGGAACACGGGTCTGTGCAACACGTGGTTCATCAAAGTTTACAGATTCAATACGAAGCAAAGCAAAGAACTTTTCACCTTCTTTTGGAGAACGTGTCTGTCCATAAACTGTATCACCTGTCTTAAGGTTGAAAAGACGGATTTGGCTTGGTGAAATATAAATATCATCAGGACCTGGAAGATATGAGTTCTGTGGAGAACGTAGGAATCCGTATCCGTCAGGAAGAATTTCAAGACTACCAGAAGCATAAATAATTCCCCCATGTTCTGTATGTGCCTTAAGAATAACAAAGATTAAATCCTGCTTTTTCATTGGAGCAAGATCATCAGCTGTAAAGCCATACTGAACTGCAAGTTCACGCAGTTCCTGCATACCTTTCTTTGTTAATTCATTGATTTCAAGACGTGGCTGTTCGCCATTTTCTGTTGTCATGCCTTCAGGAAGATGAGTTTCTACCTGCATTGCTTCCTGCGGAATATTTCTTGTAAATGTTCTGTTATTTCCACTAAACTTGCGGTTTGTCTGCTGATTTGGCTGAACTGCAGCAGTTTTCTTTTTTGGCTGATCAGCACTAGATGTTGATTTTTTTACAATAGCTTTTCTTTTCTTTGGTTTTGCCTCTTCGGTAGTTTCAGAAGAAGCAGTCTCAGTCTCACTTACTGGAACTTCCAGTGATGCAGCAGGTTCTTCTGCTGGAGTTGTCTGTTCAACACTTGTTTCCTGAGATTCTGTTTCATTTTCAACAGCTTGAGATTCATCAGCTGTTTTTGAAGTACGGCGTCTAAATGCTGCCATCTTACAATTTCTCCATATTCATGTTAAGGATTAAAAATTTATATTGTAATTATTAAATGATTAAAAAATAAAAAAAGACGTGTTTATTAAATGAATACTACAAAACTCCCACATTATGTAGTCAAAAAAATATATAGTTAGTTATCAATATCTGATTTCAAAATCAGAGACTGTTTAAATTCATCAGAAGCAACTGAGAACAAATCAACCTCTGGTTCTTTATCAAGCATTGTAACCTGACCTTCAAAATCAACATTATCTGCAATTCTTAATCTTGCAGTTGTAACATTACCTTTTACTTTACTACCAGCACACATTTCTACTCTTTCTGAAGCTTCAATGTCGCCAGTAACTGTTCCGGAAATAATAATGGAATTTGCAGACATCTTGTCTACAGAACACACAGCAGCCTTGTCTATTTCAAGATTTCCCTGAGCATTGATACTTCCATTAAATTTTCCACTAATCTTCAAATCATCAGTAAATTCAAGAACACCATCAAATTCTGTTTCAGAACCTAACACTGTAAAGTTTCTCTTTCCACTTTCCATAAAAATCTGGTACTCCCAAAAATATATTTGTATTTTAACCCTATTAAGATAAAAAAACAATAAATATATTCTGTTAATTGAATTTTACTTAGACTCGTCATCTACAGGAAGATCAGAGATTGCGTTTTTTAATTCCCTTCCTGGTCTAAAAACTGCTACATAGTGCGGTTCAACAGAAACTATTTCACCAGTTTTTGGATTTCGTGCTTTTGCTCTTCCTTTACGCAAGCGTTTTTCAAAAGTTCCGAATCCACGCAGTTCAATTGTTTTGCCATCACTCATAGATGACTTTAATTGTTCAAGTAAGTTATCAATAACCTTCTGAACATCCTGCTTTTCAATTTTAGTATTGAGATATACAGATTCAACTAAATCAATTTTTGTCAATTTATCATCTGCCATCTCAAAACCTCATTAAAGCAGTAATAATACTAATGCAGGATGCATAACATCCTGCATTGGCATTATCGTAAGTTATTTTGCTGTATTTTCAGCAAAAGAAACATTGTAAAGCTTTGTCATACGAGACTTCTTGCGAGATACAGCGTTGCGTGTTAAAACACCCTTGCTGCGTGCAGAATCAAGTGAGCTTACAAGTGTCTTTAACTTAGCCTGTGCAGCTGCCTGATCTTTTGCCTGACATGCTTCAACAAACTGTCTTGCAAATGTACGGCATTCACTCTTGATTGCCTTATTGTGCAAGCGTCTAGCTTCGCTCTGCTTAAAAGCTTTCTGAGCTGATGTTTGATTTCTAGCCAAAGGATGACCCCCAATTCAAAAACTGTAATAAATATTAGCAAAAATCGTCCGCTCTTGTCAATAGAAAATAGTAATCTCAATTTCTTGAAGTGCTCTTTAAAATAAGAACTTCTCCACTTGACAACATATTTTATAATCTTTATTATATTATAACCAATCGATTGGAGGTTATACAGATGGCAGGAGCCAGTAAAAACTCTCGTACAACCGTTGCAACACAGAAATTCATTTGTCCTGATTGTCAGGGTGAAATCGTAATGAAAACTATGTTTGAAAACGGAAGACTTAGAAATGTTGCAGAATGCAGTAAATGCAAACGCACAGAAAGACGTCCAAAGGACTTCAAATAATTTTAACGTTAAAAAAGGCTGTCTATGACAGCCCTTTTTTTTAACGCTTGTATGTTTCGCTTAAAAAACACATCTTTAAATATAACAAAAAAGGCCGGAAAACACTCCGGCCTTTACCATATATAGAATTAAGCACATGCTTATTTAGAAGCAAGCAATTTATCCTCTTCTCTCCATTCATCAAGCTGTTTTTGAACAAGTTCCTTTGCTTCTTCAAGAACCCTAACCTGTTCTTCTTTAGTTTCTGGATATGGATAAACCTTCAAAACCTTGCACTTATAATTAATTTTTGAAAGATTTTCAAAAACATGTTTTAAGTCATTGATTTTATATCCATTATCTAGAGCACAAACAACTATAGGAAGCTTTGTAGTCTCAACAAGTTTTCTAAAACCTGCACTGTAAAAAGTTCCAAGTGTACCATCTTTACTTCTTGTTCCTTCAGGGAACAAAACAGGTATCTGGTTACGTTCAACAACTCGTTTACCAAAATCCTCAATGGTCTTCATAGCCTTTGCAGCACCACCTTTTCTTGGAATCATACAGTGATCATGAGAGCGAAGCATTTCAGAAACAAGTGGAATATGACGGGCCAAAGCATCTTTTGCTACAAAGCGAACATCATATTCAGGAAAAAAAGTCATGTAAATAGGAATATCAAGAAGACTCTGATGATTTGAAATAACAAAAAACTGTTCTGGGAGTTTTTCAGTTTCACGAGTAAATGTGCGGTTGAATTTTATATAAGTCTTAAAAACAGAAAAAATACCAGGAGCACAAACCTTTACAATATAATCAGAAATTTTAACACATGCTTTTTTAGAAAAAGGATAACAGATAATATTCAAAATAGCTGGAACAGAAAGCCAGAGAATACATGTGCAAACTGCAATTATATTTACTAGTAGAGTCATGGTTATATAATATTCTTATTTAATGTAAAAATCAATATAACTATTCATCAGAATTTAACAAAGATGATACTTCTTCTACAATTTCATCCAGATGAGTATATATTTTTTTCGTTTCAGGAAGACTGTCAAAAAATTTTTTCCCATATGGTTTTGTACATATTCTTTTATCTAGCACAACAACAGCACCTTTATCAGAGGATCTTCGTACAAGTCTTCCAAACCCCTGTCGAAATTTAATAATAGCTTCAGGAATACTTAATTCCGCAAAGGAACTTCCACCACGTTTTTCGATTAATTCACATCTTGCAGAAAAAACAGGATCATTAGGTACAGTAAACGGAAGTTTTACAATAATTACCTGGCTTAAGGAATTTCCAGGCACATCAATCCCCTGCCAGAATGAATCTGTAGCAAAGAGAACACTTGAATCATCATATTTAAATTTATCAAGCAGCCTGAACCGGTCATCATCCCCCTGTTTCATTAATTCAATTCCCATATCATAAATATAAGACTTTGTAGCAAGAAATGTTGCTTTCATAGATTCATAGGAAGTAAACAATACGAGAGTTCGTCCTTTGGCAGCTTTAATTAATTTAACGACAGCCATATTTACTGCGCCTTGAAATTCAAGACTTTGTGGAAACGGTATATCATCCGGAACTGCAAGAAGAACATTTTTGTCATATGGGAACGGAGAATTAAATACAGCTGTTTTTATGCGTTCAGGTTCAGCAAAACTGATTCCCGTTCGTTTTAAAAAATAATCAAATGTATTCTGAATCTGTAATGTAGCGGATGTATTAATGACACTGCTCATTGGCTCATAAACACCTGCATTCATCATTTTTGAAATATCAAGAGGTGTCTGAGTAAATACAACATAGTATGGATTTTCCTGATCAGATTCTACAGAAAGCCGTTGTTTTTGAATCCAAAATACAGTCTCCGGTTTTTCTTCCCAGACGGAAAAATTTTTACAGGCATTTGCAGTATCTTCAAGATGATGAAGAATGGATTTTGTTTCCCAATATGCACCTTCTTTCTGATATTCCTCATCAATTCCTTCCATAATCGAACGTACACACCCTGTAAAGGACATGATACTGTTTCCCAGTGTAAGCAATAATGAAATAACAGGACTAAAACTTGCCTGTGTCATTCTATCAAGCTTCATTGTAAAATTATCGTGAAGAAGATCCAAAGCTGCAATTTCAAGATTAAGAATATTATTTTTTATTTCACTTACAGCAGCGCTAATATTCTCTGTAATATCAGGTGTCTCAGAAATTGCCTGTAATGTAAAAATATAACCAGCAATTGATGACTTTCTTTGACGGTACAATAAATTAAGCTGTTTTAAAATTTTAAAGCGATTTACACTTTCGCTAAAAAAACTTGTTGCAGCACTTTCTATTCCATGTGCTTCATCAAATACAATCCGTTTATATGCCGGTAACACAGCTGTATCTTCATAACCTGCACCATACATACGCGCTTCAATATCAGCAAACAAAAGATGATGATTAACAATAAGTATGTTGCAAGATTCTGCTTCTTCACGAGCACGCATAATAAAACAGCGTTCTCTAAATGGACAACGCATACCCATGCAGGCATCACTTTCTGAACAGATTCTTGACCATAGACTTTCTGTAAAGTCTAAAGTTAATTCACTTCTGGAACCTGTTTTTGTTTTTTTTGACCATTCAACAATTCTGTCCAAAGAATCCAGTTCAGTATTAAACAAATCTCTTTCAGCAGATACATCCTGTAATCGTCTAAGACAAATAAAATTCTGACGCCCCTTTAGTAAAATTGCCTTTACTTTTTTTCCAAGAATTTTTTCAGCCAATGGAACATCTTTTTCAGAGAGCTGTTGCTGTAAATTTATTGTTCCTGTGGAAATTACAACTTTCTCATCATTGGATAAAGCCCAGACCATTGATGGAATCAGATACGCAAAGGATTTACCTACACCAGTTCCCGCTTCAAAAGCAGTAATCTGATTTTTATTAAATGCATCGGTAATGTTCTTAAGCAATTCAATCTGACTTTTTCGTTCTTCAAAATTTTCAGATTGTTTTGACAAAGGCCCACCTTTTGAAATGTATTGCGCCATTTCTTCAGGAACGAGTAACTGTGTTATTTTGTATTCTGATTCTTCTTCTGACATCTGCATTTCCCACCAATTAATGCATAACTAATATATACTAAAAAAGTAAAAATGGCAAAAAAAAACCTGCTTACAAGAAGCAGGTCATTTTTCATCTCCTAGCAGAATTGAACTGCTGTTGTCGGGATGAAAACCCGATGTCCTAACCACTAGACGAAGGAGACATTCAATCAGTGCGTAACTGATGTATGAAATATATCAAATATATAAATTTGCGTCAATACCATTTTGCATAATTTTATATATTTTTTTATTTTTTTTTACATTCCCATATCAAACTTTTCAACAAGCTTTTTATGTAATGCTTTACATTCAGCAGTATCCAATCCTAAACTTTCAGCTGCCTGAATATCTGCAAGTGCCTTATCATTTTCATTCTTATTATAGAATGCCAACGCTCTTCTAAACAATGCATGTGATTGAAATTCATTTATCTCAAGAGATTTATTAAAACATTCAATTGCTGCATCATTATTTCCCATTACGCTGTATACAATTCCTTCATAATATACAGAACGGAAACTTTTGGGATCATATTCAAAGCTCTTTTTAAAATCATCAAGTGATTTTTCATAATCATTCTGTGCAAAATATGCCATTCCACGATGCTTATGAATTACAGAAAGAACAACATCATTTGTATTTGCATTTTCATTTTCAAGAATTGCCGTATAGATTTTAATTGCCTGAGGAATATCTCCTTCATTGTGAGCATGAATTGCAGCAAGAATCATATCATCAATTGTTCCGTAAACAAATGGCGAAACACGATTGATATCTTTTATCTCTTCTGTTTTTGGTTTGAGATCTTTATTTTCGGAATCAGTAATAAAATCTGCCTGTTCATAAAAGCTTGTTCTTCGTTCAGCAACTTCTTTCTGAAGTTTTTCCTGATAATCACGAATTTCCTGGAAGATAATATCAGCAAGGTTAAGACTTGCATTTACACTGGCAAGCTTACGTCTTAAAGGTGCATCAAATGGTGTAAATTCCTGTTTATAAATTAATTCGTGTTCTACTTCAGCCCAGGCATCCTGTAAAATTGTTCGAACTTGAATTTCACAGACAAGGTTTTCAGGAATTGGAAGATTACGGATTTCTTCATCTTCAATTTCATCAAGATTAAGACAATCAGCAGGAATTCCGATTAAAATGTGAGTTGATTCATAGCCAAACTCACGAACATTATTTGGATTTCCTTTATGTTCAATCTCTTTAATTTGATAAGTTTTTTTAATCTGATTTTCAACAGTTGAAATATCCTGAAGGAATGCGCAGATAATACGGATTCCCATCATATCGGTAAGACAAACAAGCTTATTAACTTCTTTAGCTTCCTGAGATTTTAAACGGAGTAATTTTGAATAATAACTATCAAAGGATTTAATTCGAGACTTATATACTGGTTTTGGATTTAATTGAATTTCACCAGTAATTTTTGTCTGAATATTTTTTAAAATCACTGAGAACAACTTATGGTATTTTTCATAAGTTTCCTTAATCTGATCCTTTTCTGGCACTTTTATAGATGTTGCCATATTAATCTCCGTTTCTGATATTTTATTATCAAAAAAAAAGACGCTTCAAAAGAAGCGCCTTTTTTGTATATCTAACTAAAATTAGTTAGCAGCCTGACCACCATTGCCCTGTGCGCTTCCTTCAGCGTCAGTATCAATGCTTGGTGTGAATTCGTTTTCTACAGCCATCTTCTGTTTTTCGAGGTAACGGTTAACCTGTGTGTTACCGAAACGCTGCATTTCAGCTGTCTGGCGTGCTGTTTCTTTCTTTGTAATGATTCCCCAAAGGTCTTCATCAGCGATGTCACGGTCAGATGTAAGGATAGCTTTGTCGTAAATAATTTTTACGTCTTTGAAGTATCCAATGTAGTTATCACCAATGTGAGCTGCATCACGAGTAATCTGGAATCCAGAGAACTTAACGAATGGAACTCCACGTGGGTAGATTGGGTATACACGGATTTCACGGTTACGGATTTCTGTGATGTACTGTGGGTTATTCCAGATCAATGTTTTCCAACCGTCGAATGAAAGGTAACCCATGAAATAACGACGTTCAATGTTGTCATTATCTTTCAACATTACATAAAGTCCATGTGGATAGTTCATACCCATTGTTGTACAAGCGATAGATTTGATTGTACCAACATTTTTTACAACACCATATCCGTCTTCGAAAAGTGTTTTACCACTTGCTTTCTGTTCATCAGTTGGTTCCTGGCGAACACCATCATCATCAGCGTCAGCCAATGGTTCGTAAGCAGGAATATCGAATGGAGGAACAATTTTAGCGTTAGCATTAGCTGCGATTGTAGGGAATACTACGCGAACACCCATTACGTCTTTTCCAGCGAAAGGAACTTTTGCGCTGTCTTTTACAGGAGCAGCAACAACTTTTGATTCTGCAAGACTTCCAACATTACGAGCAGAAGAGTTCAATACAACTTCCCACTCAGGCAATGCCAAAGATGTCTTCATAAGATCTTTCTGATCTTTTGTGAATGTAGCACCTGCTGCAACAGAGAAATCCATTACAGTGTGTTTGTTCTGTGTTGGTTTTTCTGTTTGTTCATCTACTACACAGTCTGGCTCAAGCTGTGTGAAGTCAATCAACATAGCTTCGTCTGCAACTGCAAGTGAACCAGCAAGCAACAATGATGCCAATAAATAGCAAGTTTTCTTCATTTAGAAACTCCTTTAATATACTATTAGATGTAGCCTTGTTTTATTTATAATAGTATCTAATAACTCTAGGTTTTTGTCAACGATTTTTTTTTCGATTTAATCTACTTTACTCGTCATTTTCACTTTGAGTATAGATACTTTTATTATCAATGTACATCTCAACCGTATTTATTTTGCTAAAGTTATTCAACACATTTGTCTTAAACAACTCAATGCCTGTTTTAATTTCAGAACAGCTTCCTGCTCTGTCCAGAACGTCAGACGAAAGATTTACATACAATACGTCATTACGGACGAAACTGGTAACAATATAAGTTCCAGGAGAAAACAAAAGCTTAAATCTTTCTGTTACTGGACCAAGAACAAGCTCATCAACGTACTGCAATACATTTTCTGGGTACGCTTTTCTTGGCAGATACCTGTTTTCTACTGAAATCTTGCCTGTGTCTACTGATTCAAAACGGAAATTATATTTTTTTCCAGGTTTTGAAATAAGCCACGCTGCAAGTGAAAAAGTCAATAAAACTGCTATTGCAAACAAAGCAATTTTAATTTCCTTTTTCAAGTATTCAAAATTTTTAAAATCAAACTTTATCATTACTTAGTTCCTGTAAATCCCCGTGATCTTTCAAAATGAGTCACAAATGCGGATATTCCATTATATATCCCTAAAGCGCTCTTTTGCAAGTATGAAGTATCATTGAGATTGCAAGCTTCTTCGTAATTTGTCAAAAATCCAAGTTCAACAAGTACACTGGGCATTTTTGAATTCTTTACAACAAACCATTCCTCGGCTTTTATGCCGCGAGAAACAGTTTTTGAACCAATCTGAGAATTCAGCCCATCCATAATAAATTTTGCTATCAATATACTCTCAGTTGTGTATTCTTCCTCCATCATTTCATTTAAAATCTTAAATAATTTTGGATCTGATGTTGTATTTGAATCTAAAACTGTTCTTCTGTATCCAGGTGTTAAATACCATACTTCAAAGCCCTTTGCTTTTTTATCAAGTGAAGCATTTACATGAACAGAAATATAAAGGACAGCTTCATTTTCGCCTAATTTTACATTATTTGCTATTTCCGTACGTTCCTGAAGTGTAAGGAATACATCTGTACTGCGAGTCATGATAATACGTTTGTCCGGATAAGCTTTTTTAAGCATGGAGCAAAGCATATTACCTACAGTCAGGTTTATATCTTTTTCACGAACAGTTACATTTTTTCCATTTATTTTATGAACCTGATTGGCACCAGGATCTTTTCCACCATGACCTGGATCAATAAGAATAACTCCGATTTTCAGATTCGATTTATTTTCATCTTCCTGTGTAAAAAATCCGTCAATTTCTGCAATAAAATCTTTAGTTACCGAAATATTCCCGTTTGAAATTACAGGAGCATCAACATAAGCAATTTTTACACTATTCTGAAGGACAAAATCCTGGTCAGGACGGAATACAATATGCTGCCCGTTCTTTTCGAGAATACCAGTAGTAGACAGACTGTCCCAATATAAGGAAATTCCACTTTTCTTAACAGCATCTATTAAATTAACCTGCTGAGAAAACGCACCGGAAATAAATGAGAAAACGATTATTAATGCTGTAAATATTTTTTTATTCCGCTGCATAAAGTGCACCTTGAATTCCACCATGTATTAAATAATACCAGAATTTTCTGTATGAATACTTTTTTGTTTTATCTCTTAATTGATCAAATTTTTCCAGACAAGTTTTCATACTTATATGATTCCAGTCATTGAGTGAAAGAGTTTCTTCGTTATTCAAACACTGAGGAATGAAATTTTTAACTGACATATCATCTGGAATTATAAAATCTTTTTCTTCCAGTTCAACTTCAAGCTTACCTAGAATCTCTTCTGAAATATTATAAGCTAATGGTGGGAAATCTTTTTCGTAATGATGATTTTTTCCCAGAAGGAATGCTTCAGTTTCCTGATTTCCACTTTCAAGTTCGATTACAATATTTTGGATCAACTGTTCACATGTATTAACTGCAATTTCTCTGTTGTCTGATACGGATATTACATTTCCACATTTTTCAACATTATTCCTTGGGAATGTAACTTTATCTCCGGCTTTAACTCTAGGGAAAATATTTCTGATTACATCATCATTATACTTTTCATTAAGACCATTAACTTTTTTTACAATACCAGGAATTGAAATCCATGCACGTTCTGCACTTACTTTTGTGCTGTCAACCTGGAATATTTTAAATTTCGCATTCAATGGAAGGGCATGTCTTTTCTGTTCAAGTTCCTCAGGAATATCACCACAGGCAATTTGAATCGCACATTCTGTAAGATTAAGACCAGAGGAATATGGATAAGTCCATCCAGACATATATCCGCCGGAAAGACGGGCTGCAATTTCTCCAATCATAGGACCATTTTCTGTGTATTTAATATCAGCCTTTGCAGAGCCTCTTGTAAGTCCAAGAGCATGAACACCATCTGAGAATGCTTTAACCAGCTCGTAATATTTTTCTTTCGAAATTTCCGTTGGCATTGTATGGCCCATTTCAATAAAATATGGCGGATAATAAATGTGTCGGTCTGCAAATCCTGTAATAGTCATTGTGCCATCATAAACAAGAGCATCAATTGAAAATTCCGGACCACAAATGTATTCTTCAAGAATACAAGTTCCACTTCGAGAATTTTTTATTGCTTCCTCCACACTGAAAAGAAGTTCGTTCTTTTCTCGAATCATACGGCAGCCTCTGGCGCCCATATTGTCAACAGGTTTTACAACACAAGGATATGTAATCTTAGAAACAAATTCAGGTGTTAAAATATCAACTATTTGATTACGGTGAATTTTTATAAATTTTGGGGATGGAACATTTTCTGCATCAAAGCAACTTCTCATCAAAGTTTTATCACTGGCATTAAGGGCTGCTTTATACGAATGAGACAGTAATCCTGCCTTTTCTGAAGCATAAGATACAGATGCTGAAAAATCAGTTCCTGCAGTAAAAATACTTGCAAGATTTTCTTTTTCTTTTAATTCAATTGCATATTGAGCAATTTCTTCTTTTGCTTTTAAATCAATTTTCTTAAAAACATCTGCCAATGGAACACAAACGGCATGAGGGTTTGCGTCAATGACGAAAGCCTTTAATCCAAGAGACTTTGCACTTTCGATGGCAGGTTTTTGCATCAAACCTGCACCTAAAATAAGAATTGATCTACTGCTCATCTGTTATTCCACTGATTTTTTGACAATATACTTCATAAGTATCGCCATTTTTTTTAAGTTTCATAAGAATTTTTAACATTTTGAAAGTCAATTTATCTGGTGAAATATGATTTTTCTGAACAAATGGTATTCTTTCAGGATGAATTCCTGTTGGTACTATTTTGCAGACTTTAAAACCAAATCTTTTTAAATATTTTTGAGTATCTGGTAATTGCCACAGTGAATAATGATCCTTGGGACTGTTTGTAAAGAAGGCATGCTGATTTACTTTTCTTGAAAGTCCTGCAGCATTTGGTGTTGAAAAAGCAAAAATTCCTCCTTTTTTAAGCATTTTGTTTACAGCTGTCAGAGTGGATTGTAAATCCTTTATATGTTCAATTACATACCACATTGAAACAGCATCCAGCTCTTCTATTCCAAATTCTTTTTTTAAATCAATATCGGCAAATGAAGCATTAGTTGCCTTGAAGCCTAATGTGCTCTTTACATATTCAATTGCATCAACCGCAATATCACTTCCCAATGGTGTCCATTGATCATCACTGGCCGCCTTCAAAAACGGTCCGTAAGCACATCCAATATCAAGAATACTTTTATTACTTCCGTTTTTTATTTTCAGTACTTTATCAATGTTGGAAACACGTCCTACACAATTTTTCTTTATAGCTTCAAAATCTTCCAGATAAGTTTTTCCATATTGTTTTTTGTATTCTTCTGCAAAGTAGGATTTTTCGTATTTTACAGATTCACTGTCATCAGAAAATGATATAAATACCATTTTACAATCAGGACACTGCCGGAATGTGTGATGAATTGTGCGTTCTACAAGAATTCCTTTTTTACTTTGTCTGCATATTGGACAATTATATAACGTTGCTTTTGCAAGTGTCAGAAGATAAGAACTTAAATTCACATCTCCTGTTTTTTCGAATTTAAATGAAGGCATTAATTTTGATCTGTCATTTAAAAGTTCGAATAGTTTTTTCTTCGTTATTTCTTTTTTTGTAAGACATGTGAAGCCGTACTTATCTGATAATTTTTTATGAAGCTTTGATGTAGCAGCAAGTAGCACCGGTGTATTTGAGTAAACACACTCAAAAGCCGTAAAGCCGTAATGAGTAATTACAAGATCATATTCACATAAATGTTCTTTTAGATTTTCAATTCTCTGAATTATCTGTACTCGTGATTTTAATAGAGCAGGAACAGCATCTTTTAATTTTTCAGTTTTTGCTGAAATAACTGTTAACATACATTCTGTTTCAACAAATAAAGGTATAAAAAGCTGTGTTAAACCAGCAGGATCTTCTCCACCAAAGCTGATTAAAACCTTTTTAATAGCCTTATTAATTGAATAACTGGAATTTACATTTTCAGGAGAGGGAATAAATCCAGGATTTGAAATATTTCCTGTTCTTTTGAGATCTGACGGGATTATATCAAGTAAAAAGTCAGCCTGGTCGGTATAATCAGAACCTTCATCAATTAATACCGTTTTACCCAGATTCAGATATCTGAAAGAATCCTTCTCACTCATTTTAAATAAATCACAGACTACCAGATCATATTCATTCTGAAGAGGAAGTTTTTTAATAATACGTTTTGAATCAAATTGAGAAATACAATCACTGTAATCAATTAAATTTTTTTCTGAACTTCCCTCTTTAATCCCAAAATTTTCTTCATCAAGAAATAGTACACCATGTGTCTTTTTTGCAAGTTCTACACAACGACGAAGATGACCTGTTCCCTGAGTTGCTTTTATACTCGGAATATAAAGTATTTTTTTTTCGATTGATGGAATTTTATAGCATTTGAGAACATCCTTTGATTTATATGGAGAGGAAATTCCCTGATTCTTCAGCATTTCAATTACATCACATGCCCTCAGGTAATCTGCGTAAGTATCAATTGTGGTTCTTAACTGGGGAGCATTGTATTGTGCAGGTGCAGGTAAAAAAAGGCTCTTAAAATTTTCAGGATGATTATAAAGTGAAGGACCAACGTGTTCATGATCATATGGCAGCTCTGTCAAAGTTCTCGCCTTCAATAATGACGAAGCTTTGAAGATTTCAATTCCGCTACCATGTGGAATCCCTGAAAAAGTAATATAATCTACAGAATCAAAATATTTTTCTTTATATAGATCCAGTAACTCCTGAGCGGCATCGTAAAATAAAAAAGGATTATCAGCAGTTGCTCTTACAACAATATCAGGATTTTCACATTCAATTAATCTGCAGAATCTATCTAAAACATCATCTTTTGAACCTGCAAAAATTTTAAAATCATTCATGCAAGAAACTGGAGCAAGCTCAGATTTAGAATCTACGTCACAAGCTACAAAATAATCATCTGCATTTACTTTATGCATTGATTTCAAAGCCCAGCCTAAAAGTGCATCATTATCAAGCTGATACAATGCTTTTTGAGGAAGACGAGTTGAAGATAAACGGCATTGAACAATAATGATGGTTCTCATTTTTCACTACCCCAGTTTAATATCAAATTTGAAGTATCTGTTTTAAATCTGTATTGATTCATTTCAACCCAACGTCTTGCATCTTTAAACTGATTGATTGTTTCAACAAGACCACATGCTGAGCGCGGAATCATTCTGAATAATGTAGAAACTGGAATTTCACCGTGATCAAGCTTGAATTGAGGAGCAAGATTTTTTAAGTAAAATCTGAACTGGCTTAAATTACTTGTAGCATCTTCTACAGGTGCATTTTCAAGATAAGAAAGTCCGAATGTTGTTGTAATACGTATATTTTCTCCCCAAAGCCATGCTCTCAACGCCAGATCAAGATTCTGCCAGTAAGGACTTTCAATTGTATAATCAAAACCACCTAACTGAATAAATTTCTGTCTGTTATAAAGACCCAAAAAATCATAAGGATATAATGTTGGTGTGTTATCAAGCATGTTGGAAACTGATTCTATTTTCAACATTCCTTTTTGAACATGAGGAATCATGTTAATTGGCAATACCTGATTTTTATCAACAAAAATGCGGGGAACATAACAATATTGTTTACGTTCAACAAGTCGCTGAAATGCATTGGGACTTAAACGCAGTGTTGATAATGCAAGAGAATCTTTCAACACAAGAACATAATCAGATTTTACTTCTTCCATTCCAATATTTATTAAATCCCCGGTTGTAACATCTTCCTGTGGAACAATAAATTTTACTGATGGACATTTATTTACAAAATCCTCAAGATTGTAATTATCACTGTTTGGTTCCATAGATATAATTTTTTCGAAGCCACAGCGATCAAGCATCTCAAGATTTTTAAGTCTAAGATGACTTCCCTGACTATTAATGAGTATTACAGATACATTCATTTTAACCTGTGCAGGTCGCTGACGTCCACCAAGTACAGTGCGGTTTATCGAACGCTGATTAAAAATTGTAGGTATAGTATTCATCGCAGCTCAAACATCCTTCACAAAGTTTTTTATCAATATGTGTCTGTAATATAGTATTATTTCTATCAAATATTGCAGACAAATCTTCTTCAAATGCATTCCCACATGGATTTTCGAATGACTTATCACGACAAACAGGCACTTTTCCATCTGCCAGAATATTAAAATCTCTTCTTAAATGCCAGCATGGATTTCTTTCTATTGGTGAAAGATCTGCACTTTTTACTTCAGGCATTACCTTACAGAAATGATCATATTTCTGAATAATGAATTTTCCACCAGATATATAATCTTTCTCTTTATATGCACGATAGAAAGCTTCAAGCTCCCCTTCATTCTCTGTAATTCTTAAATATTGTGCATAAACAGTTCCACTAAATAATGAATTAAGAACTTTTACAGTATTAACAGCATATTCAAGTTTCATCTGTGGATGAAGCTTTTCATATGTCTGCTGTGTCATTGCATCAACATTTATAAGCCACAATACCGGTGCAAAGCCATTTTTTCTTAGACCTGCATTCTGTACACATTCTGATAAAGCTTTTAAATTTTTAATAATATCTGAATTATCAGATGAAATATCATTTTCTGAAAATTTAAATCCATCAGTTTCGATTAAACAGGTTAATCCCGGATATTTTATAACTTCTTTCACAAAGTCAAAAAACTGAGGATGTAATACAGGATCTCCCCAGAGAGACAGACTTACAACACTGTCAGGATTGAGTTCATTGATTTTTTCCAAAAGACCTTTAAACTTTTCAAAAGACATTTTTTCTTCTGGACCTGAAAATTTATAGTATGGGCAATATGGATTTTTTGACTGATATTCAGTTTCTATCTGAATATTGAAATAACCAGGAATTGTTTTTAAAACCTTTACATCATCCCTGGCTGCACCACATATTTTCTGAATGTCAGCTCTATCTTCATCACATAATTTTTTTATCTTTTCATATAAATTTACACAGGCAATATAATTTTCCTTTTTATCACATGAAAAATCAAAGCGATAAAGTCTCCAGTCCGTCGTAGATATTTCAGTTTCGATTTCAAAGGAATTTATATCAGTCTTTATCAAGTCAAATACAGAAGACTTTGTTACAGTCTGTTGTTTTAAATCATCCTTAGTTTTAATCAGTTCACTTAAAATATTTACAAGTCCTCTATCTAAAAGTTCAGGACTAACACTTACAGGATATCCATCAGCAAAGCTATATTCGCTTTTAAATTTTTCATGAGTATCAATTAAGTTAGTTGTAAGAGTCTGATTTATAAAAGGATTAAATGCAAAAGAAAATATGACATATTCACAATTTGATTTCTTTAAGCTAGCAGCCATTTCAGAAAATAAAATTTCATTCGTCCAGGTGCCTTTTGCTTTTACAGAAATTCCTTTTTCTAAATGCTTCTGAACAAGCTCTTTATTGTCTTCAAAACAGTAGACTTCAATTTCAGAAGCTGTTTTTACATTTTTTGCCCACTCAAGTGTTTTATCAAAAGCACTTTTTCCATCAAACGAATTTTCAAAACCAAAACTGCTGAAATTATCAGCAAATAAAATAATCAGACTTTTCATCTTTTCATATATCGGATTTTATGTTGATAAAGTTAATGGGATTGTATAAAATTGAAAGCATGGACGAAACCTTCCCAAAAGAGACTGTTTATACCGTTTCAGAGATCAACTCAATTCTTAAAGGCTTTATCGAAAAGTCCTTTCCTTCAGTAACTCTCGAAGGTGAAATTTCTAACTACAGGCCAAATTCTACAGGCCACATGTACTTTACACTTAAAGACAAAGATTCTCAGATCAGTGCAGTAATGTTCAGATTTCGTGCCGCTTCTTTAACATTCGTTCCAAAAGACGGAATGCTTGTCAGATGTAAAGGTGCAATCAATGTATATGAACCACGGGGAACCTATTCTATTGTAATTAATTCAATGGAATTAGCCGGCGAAGGAAATATTTTACTTCTCCTGGAACAAAGAAAACGAAAGCTGGCAGCAGAGGGACTTTTTGACCAGGCTAGAAAAAAAGAACTTCCAGTCTTTCCTAAAACTATTGGTGTCGTTACCAGTTCTACAGGGGCAGCCCTTCGTGACATCATGCAGATTGTCCGTCGCAGAAATCCTTGCGTAGGAATTATAATATTCCCTTGTATTGTTCAGGGTGCAGAGGCAGCCCCTTCAATTGTAGCACAGATTGAAACAGCCAACCGCTTTAACATGTGTGACGTACTAATTGTAGGCCGTGGCGGCGGCTCTCTTGAAGATCTGCTTCCTTTCAGCGAAGAAATAGTTGTCAGAGCCATTGCTGAATCAAAAATCCCTGTTGTTTCTGCCGTTGGACACGAAATTGACTGGGCAATTTCGGATTTCGCAGCAGACAAGCGTGCACCGACCCCTTCTGCCGCCGCCGAGTTATGTACACCGGTAAAGACAGAAGTAATTGCATGGCTTCAGAACAAACAGTCAGAATATTACACGGCAATCAAAACAAGGGTTGAAAACCTGAAGCTTATGATTAAATCCTTTTCTCCTGAAAATATGGAAACCCGTTTCAGGTCAATTGAGCAGCCTTTGCTTTATCGTTTTGATTCTGCAAAAGAAGAACTGCTCTCAAGTATGAGTGACAGACTTAAAGAAACACGTGTATATATAGAAAAAATGCGTAATATTCTTGAAGCTTCCAACCCTCATCTTATTCTTGAAAAAGGATATTCCATGGTTCGGGACAAAGAAACAGGAAAAATCATCCGTGGTATTGAAGATACATCCCCTGGTGCGACTATCGAAATTATTCCTGCAAAAGGAAAAATCACTGCCACCGTTATTGAATAAAACTTACATTCCATTCAGGAGCTTAAAATATGAAAAACTTTGAAAAAAATCTTGCACGCCTTGAAGAAATTACAGAAAAAATCAAGAGCAAAGACATTTCCCTTGAAGAAGCACTTGCATCATTTGAAGAAGGAATTTCTTTAGCCAAGGGAATGGAAAAAGAAATCGACAAAATCGAAGGGAAAATTCAGATTCTCATGAATCAGCCGGCTCCTGTTTCTGATGACACTCCGGAACTTGATCTTTTCTCTGATGCAGATTTAATGACAGGTTCAAGCGGCGAACCGGTAAAAGGAACAAGACAATGAGTCTTAAACGCCCCGTAAGAATTCTCCCCCCTGAAGTTGCAAGAAAAATTGCAGCCGGCGAAGTTATTGACCGTCCAAATGCAATTGTCCGTGAACTTATGGACAATGCAATCGACTCAGGAGCTGATTCTATTACCGTAGAAATTTACGGCGGAGGAATTGATAAAATCCGTGTAATCGATAACGGCTCTGGCATGTCCAGAGAAGACATGGAGATTGCAGCAACACCTCATGCCACAAGCAAGATTTCTTCCGAACAGGACTTACTTAACCTTTCTACACTAGGATTTCGCGGGGAAGCTTTAAGTTCAATCGCAGCAGTATCAAAACTTACAATTGTTTCAGGTGAATATAAGCTCGAAACAAGCGTTACTGAAAAAAACAAAATCACTCAAGTAACTCCATTTAACGGAACTACAGTTCAGTCTGAGAATTTATTCCAGAACTTTCCTGCCCGCCGCATGTTTTTAAAACGAAGCACCACTGAAGGCAAAATGTGTTTTAATACCTTCATCGAAAAAGCGCTTCCATTCTGCAACATTGAATTCCGTTTTTACCAGGATGGAGAATTAAAATTAAACCTTCCTAAGGAAGATTCTATACAGAAGCGCTTTACAGCCGCCTGTGATTACGGAAGACAGAAAGATCTTTTTTTTACCCAGAAAAATCATGCCCAGGATAATTCCTGGAGCTTTGAACTGATCATTGGTGAACCAGGCATTTACAGAAATGACCGTAAAGAAATCAGCATCTTTGTAAACAACCGTAAAATAAGCGAATACTCTTTAATGCAGGCAATTGAATACGGCTGTATGGGATACTTTCCAAACGGAACCCATCCGGTGGCTGCCCTTTTTGTAACTATTGATTCAAAGCTGGTAGACTTTAACATTCACCCGGCAAAAAAAGAAGTCCGATTCAAAGACATAAATGAGCTTCACCATAGCGTAAGTAACACTACAGCAAGCTTCTTCAAGAATTCCACAATCAAATCCCTTAAGCCGGAACTTGATGCCAGTTATTATGAAAATACATTCTCCAAGGAATTATTCCAAAGCCCTGTATCCCAGTCTGATACTGATTACACCGGAGAATCAGGACTTTCACGATATGAACGCCTTAATGCTCCTACAAGTAAAAACTCTTTCAAGGCAATAGAAGAAAAAAGTTATAATTCAGACCTTAGAAGTGTTTTCATGAACAATTCAAAAGCCACCTATGCACAGAAACTCGCAGAAATGGCTTATCAAGAAGACGAAAAAACAGAGCCCCAAACTGATTCAATACCTCAAAACGCAGTAAATTCAGACTCCATTAAATATTTTGGTACCACTTTGGGAGTATTCCTTCTTGTGGAAAAAGACAATACCTTGTATTTAATAGATCAGCATGCAGCTCATGAGCGAATCCTATATGACTCTATTATGACCACTAAAGCAAAATCTCAGAAACTGCTTATTCCTTACCAGCTTGAAAGTCAAAGCACTGCCGATGATGAATACCTTGAATCTGTAAAAGATCAGCTTGAAGAAAAAGGCTTCATCTTAAAAAACAATGGAAATGGATCATGGCAAATTACCGAAGTTCATGAACGATGGACAGGAACTGAAAGAGATCTTCAAACTCTTCTTCTGGATCAGAAAATCGCCCCGGACAAAATACTTACATACATTGCTGCTAGTACTGCATGTAAAGCTGCAGTCAAAGATGGATACTATCTTGATCCGGAAACTGCAAAAGAACTGGCTGTAAAAGCTCTTTCGTTACCTGATCCTCACTGCCCACATGGAAGACCTGTTTGGACAGCGATTACTAAAGAAAAAATGTTTGAACTTGTAAAACGTATTACTAAATAACATAATGCACAATTTTCTTGGCATTATCAGTTTTTAGGTCTTACAGTATCAAGTAAAGCCTTAACCTCTGAAGTTCTATATTCAGGCTTTTTATTCTGTAAGGCAGTTAAATATCCTTCCGCACTTATTGTATCCTTTAGTGCAATACAAACCTTTGCAAGATCAATATATGCATCATAACTGTTAGGGTTTTGATTGATTACTTCTACATAGATAATCTTTGCACTATCAAAATCACCAAATTCAGTATAGGCCTTGGCAAGGTTGATTTTAACCTCAGTATCTTTTGGCTTAATTTTTGATGCATTAAGGTAATAATTTACAGCATTTGTGTAATCTTTCTTTAAAAGATATGCATTACCAATATTATTATTAACTTCGAAGTTTGTTTTATCTTCCTGATATGCTCCAGTAAGGAAGCTTAAAGCTGTATCTACATCAGGAGGTACCATTTCCATAAACATGATACCAAGATTGATTTTTGCCTTTGTATGAGAAGGATTAAGGGTTAATACTTCTTTATACAATGAAATTGCAGTTGTCTTATCACCAGACTTTTCAGTACATAATGCATACTGATAAACAATCATAGCTTTTTCAGCAGAAGCTTTAAAAACATCCTTTGTATTATATGCTTCCAGAGCATATTTTAATGCATCAGTAACTTTTGCCTGATTATATAAAACAGTAGAAAGATTATAATATGTCATTGGATCCTGTGTAGTTCCCAGCTTTGCTATTACACGTCTGAAGCAGTTTTCAGCCTTTGCGTAATTTCCAGCCTCAGCATACGCAGATCCACATTCCTTCAATGCAGACATATTATCAGGTTCAATGTTAAGCACCTTATTATATGCATTAATTGACCCATCAAGATCATTAAATGACTTTCTTAAAAGGCGGGCTTCTTCAAGATAAGCTTTTGCATGCTGAGGATTAATTCCATATGCCTTTCTGAATGCAGCAAGAGCATCTTTTGGAAGACTTATTCTGTTACAAGTCAAACCAAGATTAAAGTAAGACGAAGCATGAATATCTTTTTCAGTCTCAGAAGAAGATGGATTTAACTTAATTGAGGAAGTATAAGAGGAACGTGCCTGAGAATACTTTTTATTAATCTGCTGACGACGTCCAAGGTAATAATAATAGAGATAATTGTTAGGATCATTTTTTACAGCAAGCTCAAGTTCGTTTTCGGCTGTAGCAGCATCCTTTGAATTTTCTGCATTCATAGCAAGGATAAAGTGAGCCTTTGCATTTGCTGGATCTTTCTCTACAGCCTTCTGGGCATAAGTTACAGCATTCTGCATAAGAACTGCTTTTGCATCAGGAATTTTCTCTCTTTCTGCTGCTTCATAGAGATTTGATGCAATTTCGGCATATTTTGCCCCTGAAAATTTTGGCTCTCCCTGACTGATAGGAAGACAAGCTACAGCTTCCTTGTATTTTTTCAAAGCATCCTGCTGGTTACCGGCATTAAGCTTTGAGTTTCCCTGCTGAATTAATTCATTTACCTTCTGAATTTCTGCCTGAACCTTTTTATTCTGCTTAGCAAGTTCTTCTTCTTCTGCCTTACGCTTAACTTCTTCTGCCTTTTTCTGCTGTTCTAATGCCTGGGCCTGAGCCTGACGCTCTTTTTCTTCCTGACGCTGAGCTTCTAAAAGACGGTTCAGCTGTTCCTGATTTTTTGCATTTGCTTCATTTGCAGCATTAAGTTCACGGCTCATTGAATCAAATGTTTCTTTAAAAGCACTGGTATCAATATTTATATCATAGCTTCCAGGACCTGTTTGACCGTTAATGACTGTAAAATTTGCAGCATTAGCACGTTCCTGGGCAGCTTTCAATTCGATAAGCTTGTCGAGAAGTTCATTTACTTCCTTGTCTTCAGGATCCTGAATCAGAAGTGTATTCAAAAGATCCATAGCAGAATCATACTGTTCCTTTTCCATATACTTTTCTGCAAGGCGAATAATGTTTTGTCGTTCTTTATTTTGAGATTGTGAGGAATTTACACAGCCTCTGATTAGAAAAATCAATCCAAAAATAATGGCGATGAGAACAGCAGAGGCACCTGCAATATTTCTAATTCTCTTTTTCTTTGCATCTTCCTGAGGATTATTTACAGGCTGCTGATCATACAAGTTTGACTGACTGTTATTTTGTAAAAGAGCATAGATTTCATGGTTACTTTCTTCAATCTGTCTTGAAACATCGTCTTTTCTTTTTGTCTTTGTTACTGCAGCATGCTTTGTTGTGGCAGTTTTTGATGCTGTTTTTTTTGGTTCTGCGTCTTTCGAAGTCTTTGTTACTGCAGCTTTCTTTGTTGTGGATTTTTTTGCATTACTTTCAGTTTTAGTTTTTGCTGCAGCTGCTTTTTTTTCACCTGTGTTTTTTGAAGCAGCCTTGCCATTTGCTTTAGAGGCTGCTTTTTTTGATGGTGCAGTACTCTTTTTTACAGTCTTTTTCTCTGCAGATTCTCTACTTTTAGCCATATCCCCTCGTTTTCCCCTTATACAGTTAATCAGTAATTTTTAGTCGATATCAGATTCTTCTTCGTAACTGAGAACATCTTCAGCACCAGCTGACATATTTGTAGTATCAGAAGACTGCTTTAAAGAATTTGCAACTTCTTCAAGGAGCTTTTTACGTCTTTCTTCTTCTTCAGCTCTCTTTACCGCTGCAAGACGCTCCTGTTCTGCTTTTGCCGCAGCAAGACGTTCTTCTTCCTGCTTAAGTCTTATTTCTTCTTCTTCACGGCGCTTCTGTTCTGCAATACGAAGTTCTTTCTCTTTTCTCAATAAATCAAGCAAAGCCCTGATTTTTGGCTCCTGCGGATCATTTGGTCTTAAATCAAGATAAGTTACATAATCAGTAACACAATTATCTATATCGTTAATTCTTAACAGAGCATTTGCACGGTTAAGATATGGTTCTGCGTACTGACTGTCAGCAACAATAGCCATAGAATAGCAGTCGCATGCTTTGTTATAATTTTCAAGGCGGTAATATGCATTTCCCTGATTATAATACAGAACCTTTTTGTTAGTACCAAAAACACCAAGACCTTTCTCAAATACTTCAACAGCTTTCTGATAATTTCCAGTCTGGGAATATGCAAGGCCCAGATAATTATACAAATCAGGAGATGGATTTGTTCCTGCGATTTCTTTTTCTAGTAAAGGAATTGCTCTTTCAGGTTCATTCTCTGTAAAAAGACGAACTCCTGGTGACACCTGCTGACCATAAATCAGACTGACGGCAAGAAAGAAAATTCCACAAAAAAAAACTCTCTTGTATAAACCTTTCATATATGACATAATCTCACAAATATCCCTTTCTTTCAATAGAATGTATATAATAAACAAAAAATAAAGCGATTAGATACAACATACATATATAGACTTAAGAGCTATTACAAACTGGAGAGTATTAAAATGAACATGGGTGTAGGATCAATAGTTGGCATAATCTTTCTTGCAGCAGGAGTTCTTTTACTTCTTTTTTTCGTAATCAAAGCCGTTGCATCACCTAAAAAAATTGAAGGCTTGCAGAAACTTGTAAAACAGGGAAAAATTCCAGCAGCCATCAAGCTTGCAAAAACAATTATTCAGAAAGATCCTCAGAATTATCTTGCTCACTACTATCTTGGAAAGGCCTACCTTAAAGATGGTAAAAGTGAACTTGCATTGATGGAATTAAAGTACGTTGACCAGCATGCCGTTTTTGATGAAAAGCTTTCAGAACTTGACTTCCGTCAGGAAATTGCGCCACTTTATCTTAAGTTCAATCAGCCAGATGAAGCTTTAAAGCAGTATCTCCTTCTTACAAAACTTAATCCACGTGATGCAGAAAACTTTTTCAACTGTGCAAAGATATACGATATGAAAGGAAAATCTGACAGCGCACTTGGTTTCTATGATAAGACAATCAAACTTAACCGCCGTCATGTTAAGGCTCATGCAGCCATGGGACTTTTACTTTTCAGAGCAAAACAGCTTCAGGAATCAAAAAAAGAAATTGACCTTGCAATCTCTTTAAGCCCTGAAACTTTCTCAACATATTATTACCTTGGAAAAATCCTTAAAGAAAACAAAGATTATTCGGCAGCTGTCAAAGCATTTGAAAAATCAGGACGAGATGCAGAATTCCGACTTAAATCACTTGTTGAAGCAGGAACCTGTTACATGGCCGGAAACAGTATTGATAATGCTATAAACTGTTTCGAAAGAGCTATTGCTTCACCAAAAGATCATGATAAAAACGAAGCACTTTACGCAAGATACTTCCTTGCAAGCTGCTACGAAAAGTCAAGAAAAATTGAAAAGGCCATCGAACAGTGGGAAGCTATTTACGCTAAAAACAGATCTTTCCGCGATGTTTCAGCAAAGTTATCAGAATATAAAGACCTTCAGGCAAACGACAGCTTGAAAGAATTCCTTACAAGCTCTGATGAGGAATTCTCTAAAATCTGTCAGACGGCATGTTTAAAGGGAATGGGACTTGAACCTCAACAGGTTTTAGTTCTTAAATGGGGCTGTCAGATTATAGCTACAGAAGCAAAAAATGCAGACTGGCGCAGTGTCAGAAAACAGTTATTCCTTGTTAAGTTTTTCAGGGAAACAGATCCACTGGAAGACGTTGTTATAAGAAAAACTCTGGATGAAACAAAATCGCAGGGTTGTATAAAAGCATTTATCTGTTCAAGTTCAGGCTTCACAAGATCTGCCGCTAGTGCTGCAGAAAACAGACCTTGCGAACTCATTGGTAAAGAACAGCTGGAAAAAATTCTCGACAAATCATCAAAATAAGCTGCGTATGAAAATTCTTATAGTCTCTGACATGATTGATCCTTTTGTATACAGCAGTTCCATCTCGGAAATGTTCGGATATGTTGACTGTGTATTATGTGCAGGTGATCTTTCGATGGACTATATAGATTTTATTGTCAGCACATTAAACAAACCTACATATTTCGTTTTCGGAAATCATAATCTTAAGGAATTAAAATACTTCCACAAAGAAGCAAGAAAAGAGGATGAACGCTTCGAGGAATATCCTTGCGGTTCTATTTATGCAGGCTTTAAGGTTCTGCAGGATACAAACCTAATGTGGACAAGACCAGGAGATTCAAAACCAACTCCCCTTCTTATTGCAGGCATTTCCGGTTCCCGTGATTACAACCATGGTTTATGTCAGTATACCGAATCTCAGATGAAACTTAAGCTTTTAAAGCTTGTTCCGAAGCTGATGATCAACAAAATTAAATACGGCAGATATCTTGATATTTTTCTGACACATGCCACACCGCGTCATGTCCACGATCACGAGGATAACTGTCATAAAGGATTCAAGGTGTTTAATGAGTTTATAAAAAAATATAAACCAACATATATGGTTCATGGGCATATTCATCTCTACGATCAAAGTGAACCACGCATTTCCAGATATGATGATAGCATCATTGTAAATGCATACGGACATTATGTAATTGATTTACCAGTTACAGATATTTCAGATATTCCAGTAATTACAGACTAAATCCAGGCGGGAGTTTTTTATGGCAAAATTATCATTTAGTCAGCAAACTGATGACGATTTTTACAGAGCACGAAACAAAGCTCTTTTCAACAGCATCCAGCATTTTCTCACTCCGGAAGAAGCCAGTCTTATTTCTCTTTCTGACTTAAAAAAAGTATTAAAACCAAATAATGAAACCTACAAAGGAATGCAGACGGTTCCAGTAAAACTAATTGTAGGAAGTGAAGGAAGATACAAGGATTTTGACAATCAGTTCTTTCCTAAAAACACACACTTAAAATCAAGATGGGAAAGCATAGACAGAGCCCACCTTCAGAATATCATTCTTCCTCCTGTTACTTTGTATGAGCTGGGGGGATTATATTTTGCCAGAGATGGAAATCATCGTATTTCAGTAGCTAAAGCCCGCGGCATTGAATTTATAGATGCCGAAGTAATCAGTCTTCAAAGTGAAATAAAACTGAAACCCGGTAAATCAATGAAGACTCTTCTTGCACAGATAATCGCATATGAAAAAAGAGTTTTTTATTCTGAAACTAATTTTGGTGATATTACTGACTACTGGTGTCTGGATTTTACCACAACCGGACAATATGATGTTATTTACAATCATATTCTTACCCATAAATATTACCAGAACCTTAACCAGGAAACAGAAATCTCTATTCAAGATGCAATTCTTTCCTGGTATGAAAATGTCTATATGCCGGTTGTTCAGGTAATCAACAATACAAAAATCATGAAAAAGTTCAAGAAACGAACTATAAGTGACTTATATGTGTGGATGATAAAATACTGGGATGACTTAAAGAAAAAGTTCGGAGAAGATTATCCTATTGACCAGATGGCCCAGAGTTTTAAGAAAACTTATGGAACCGGAGTATTCCATCGCATTATGAATACAATCAAGAAATTTCTGCTTCTTAATCACATGGAAGACTCCAAAATCTCCAGTGATTCTACTTCAGATTAAGTAAATTAATTTTTCTTGACGGCAAGAATTTAGTATGTTAAAATCAAAATAAGATATTTTTAGGAGTCTATAATTTGTTAAACGAATTTCAGTATCTGCCTGTATTAATTTCTGCAGCATTAACATTTTTAGTTTTAATATTCCTTATTGTAATTATGGCAAGAAAAACAGCAAACGTAAGTTTTGTTTTTTTCCTGGCACTTGTTGCTGTAATTACAGGTCTGGTATTTGCTTACATTAGGAAAGATCCTTTATTCCTGTATTTAATGCTTCTTTTAGCTTCTATTCTCATGCTTCCATATGCAATTCTTAGAGCATGCATGAAAAAAGATGAAAAAGGCAAGAAAACAAGCTCAAAGTTAAAAGATACGATTACTCAGAAACGTCTTAACATTGTATACGATGATCAGGATGTGTCATTGCTTGATGTAAACAAAGGTTTCATCAATACTATGGCCGAATCCTTCAACAATCCTCAGGGATTGACACCTCTCCTTGATTCATATGGTAAAAAAATTCTTGAGCTTACACATGCAGATGGTGCAATTTCTCTTGTATTAGACGATTTTGAAGATATTCTTAACGTAAAAAGTGTTTCTGGTTCATTCATCCCGCCTTATGAAATTCCAGAAAACGTTCCTCATAAGCCTCAGCGGGTCGATATGAATATGCGTTATATGCAGTTCCCTCTTAAAGGAAATATTTTCGGCGCTGTGCTTACAGACAAAGTTCCTGTAATGATTAACGAACCTGCTAAAGATTCAAGAATCTTCCAGAACAAAGATGAAGACTTCCTTAAGTGCGGTGCTTATATTTTTATTCCACTGTTCGTTAACGACAGAGCTGTTGGCGTTCTTGGACTTTCTAAAAAACCTGAAAATGGTGACTTTACAGAAGCAGAATTTGACTGTGCTAAACGTCTAGGTGAATTTGAAGCATCAGCAATTATGTCAACTTCAATTCATAACGAAATTGTTGAACGCTTCACTCTTGCAAAGGAAGGTGAAATTGCATGTAACATCCAGAAATCAATTGTTCCTGCAAAGCTTCCTGCTATTCCTGGACTTTCCCTTGGAACTATTTTCAACCCTGCTGAAAACATATGTGGTGACTATTATGATGTTCTTGTATCACGTAAGGATCGTATTTCCTTTGTAATGGCTGATGTTACAGGAAAGAGCTTGAACTCAATGAACGTAATGCTTCAGCTTCGTGCTATGTTACGTCTCATTATCAATACTACACAGACAGCCGGAACAATTTTAAGCTGGGCAAACAGAGGAATTGCATCTGAGAACAATACAATTGACCATTTTGCCAGTGTAGCTTTGATGATTTACGATAGTATTAACAACAAAGTTCAGTATGCTTCGGGTGGTACAAACCCTATTTTCCTATATGCTAAGGAAAGTGATGTTGTAAAAGAAATTTCTAAAATTCAGGAACCTGTAGGTGTTGAAAAAACAACAGAATATGCCGATAATGAAATCAGTGTTAATTCAGGTGATATCATTATTACTTGTACAGATGGTCTTATCGAAGCATTAAACGGAGATGGACACCAGTATGGCAAGACAAACCTTGAAAAAGTAGTAAAAGCATACCATTCGTTGGATGGTAAAGAAATTGCTAACAAGATAAAGACTGATGTAAAAAAATTCTGCGGTTCTGCCGCACAGCATGATGACCAGTCATTATTGGTTATCAAAATTAAATAAGGGGAAGGAGATCTTTTATGGACCTTAAAATACGCAAAAACGGAGAGATTTACATTATCGATGTAAATGGCGAAATGGACTTGTACAATTCTTACAAACTAAAAGAATTGGTAATGAAAATGCTTGAAAAGAACGTTAAAAACTTCATTATCAATCTTGAACAGGTAGACTACATCGACTCTTCAGGAATTGGTGCATTGATTTACATTTGTTCTACAATGAAGAAGATGAATCTTAAATTCGCTATTTCTAATGTTCATGGATCTGTAAAAAAGGTTATTGAACTTACAAAATTGATGGGCTACTTCCCTATCGCTAACAGCGTTGAAGAAGCTCTTTTAATGATCAAAGACTAATTGAGGTAGAAGATGGACACTTTAAAAGAATTACGTTCAGACGACAATGATCCATTGTTCGACAAAACAAATATGCTTAAGAAGGAATTTCCTTCTGATTTCCGTCAGATCAGATATTTTACACTTCTTATAGTGCAGTCTGCTCCTACAGAAATTAAGGATCTTAACCTCCTTGAACAGCAGATTTCAGAAGTTATTAAAAACGCTGTTAAGCATGGTAATAACTGTGATGTAAACAAAAAAGTTACAGTATGGTATTCATTCAGTCCTACACATGCTCATCTTATCGTAGAAGATGAAGGTGAAGGATTCAAAGATCTTGATAAGTGGAATGAATTCAACAGAAATCGTATTGAAGCACTTCACAAACAGAATTATGAAATGCTTTCGAACTTCGTTTCATTCAGAACAAAACAGAGTGATGATCAGGATGGTGGTAACGCCCTCTTTGCTGCTCTTGAATATTGGGATGGCGGATTTGTATACAACGGAAAGAAAAACGGTGTAGCAATGCTTAAACGCTTCCAGCAGAAACACTAATAATCTACAAGATTGTTGAAAAAGCCATTTACTTGATTGAAATTATATCAATTGCAGTAAATGGCTTTTTTTTATATATTTAAATCATGTTAGAAATAATTAAAACCTTTTTTATCGGAATTTTTGTCGGTATTGCAAATATTATCCCAGGTGTATCTGGCGGAACTCTTGTAGTCGTATTTAATATTTATGATAAGTTTGTAAATGCTATTACCTTAAATTTGAAAAAGCTCTTCAAAAACTGGAAATTTGTATTACCAATACTTTTAGGTATGGGCGCTGGGATTTTATTATTCAGCAAGATTCTTACAAAACTTATTTCGAAATTTCCTATGGAAACAAATTTCTTTTTTATAGGTCTTATTATTGGAAGTATTCCTTTACTTTGCAAATATACTTTTAAAAAATATGAGCAATCAGAAGTTGATTCGGAAATTGAAAAGAAGGTGATGCCAGTTTTTGTAAAGAACTTTATTTTGGTTTTGGAAATTTTAATTGGAATTGCATTTATCATTTTTTTCCAATACTTACACGTAAAATATGGTGACAATTCAACTGAAACCACAGGAATTTTACCTGAAATTTCACTAAAACTTGTTTTAAAACTTTTTATTGGTGGCCTTCTTGGTGCAGTTGCAATGATTATTCCTGGAATCAGTGGTTCTTTAATCATGCTTATTCTTAATGTATATACTGTTATTATTGCAGCCATTTCAGGGCTTTTAGTTAAAGGTACATTCATTCATTCTGCTTTAATTCTTTTACCTGCAGGTTTAGGTATTATTACAGGACTCTTTGCAGGGGCTAAACTGATCAGTCTTTTAATCGAAAAAGTCCCTCAATACACTTATGCTGTAATTCTTGGACTTATTATTGGTTCTGTATTAGTAATGATTCCTCATGACTTTTCAAATGGTAATATTGTTATCAGTATTATATTTTTGGGACTTGGTTTTTGTCTTGCCTTTTTCAGTACTTTATTCACAGGCAAATCGAATAAATCGGAAGTTCCTGAAATTAATCAATAACTTTAATTGACATTTGATATTTATTTTACTATGTTAATATAAATAATATTCGGGGGTGCACCGGTTTCGACGATTTAGATGATGCTTTTACTGCAGGTGGGATTCATTGCCTGTTCCCTAAACAGACGAAAAAAATTAACTGGCGAATCTAATTCACAGTTTGCTCTCGCTGCGTAAGTAGCGAAGCCGGTATCCTGATGGCACCGCTTTGAGCGATTGGGCATACTGTCACTAAACCAAGGCTTGCTGCATAATGTATCTGTTCGTTATGTGGGACTTATAAGCAGAATACGGAGACGACGCTTGTGGTGCTGCTACCGTTTCCCGACAATTACTTCGCACCGATAAACCTGTAGACGTAACTGTGTTGCTTTTTCGGACGGGGGTTCAATTCCCCCCATCTCCAATTACCTGAACAAAAAAAGGCTCTGAACCATTTGCTGGTCAGAGTCTTTTTTTAAGCTTTAATTCTGCTTTTTACTATTTACCTTTTTTTACAAATGCATCTTTGAAACCGAATGCCTTAAAGCGCTGCAATACAGTTCCATATTCATCCATACTCAAAGGGCCAATCATTACTACACTGATATTTCCGCGTTTTTCCACAACAACTGGATATTTCTCTCCATATTTTTTGTAAACTTCAGAAATATTTGCGGCATCTTTATATGCAGCAATCTGAATGTAATATTTACCCTTTTCAAGAGTTTTAATTTCTTGTATTTCAGTTGATGTCTTTTCAGTTGAAACATCTTTTTCTTCAACTTTTTCAACCTTTGTTTCTTCCACTAATGTTGTTTTTTCAACTTCACCATAGTTTTCTTCTTCTACTACTTTTTCTGTAGTTTCAGATTCAGGTGGATTATTATCAGAAGGAACAAGAATTATTCCATCAAAGTCATCTTCAGAAGTTTCTGATTCTTCTTCAACTTCTTCTACAGTTTCTTCAGCTTCAATTAATTCTTCATTTTCTTCTTCAATTGGTTCTTCAGGAAGTT
>JAHAZA010000026.1 GCA_018385415.1 Treponema sp.
GGTTTAATATGAAAAAATCTGACAACGCATGTATGGGAACAGCACGTGCTCCACATCGTTCACTTTATTACGCATCAGGTTACACTGATGAAGAACTTGCACAGCCAATGGTTGGTATTATCTGTGCAAAAAACGAACTTATTCCAGGTCACATTGAACTTGACCGTATTGCAGAAGCTGTAAAAGCCGGTGTTCGCATGGCTGGCGGAACACCAATTGAATTCCCTGCAATCGGGGTTTGTGACGGTATTGCTATGGGCCACGAAGGAATGAAATATTCCCTGGTTACACGTGAACTTATTGCTGACTCAGTTGAATGTGTTGCAAAGGCTCATCAGTTTGACGCTCTGGTTATGATTCCAAACTGTGACAAAATCGTTCCTGGTATGCTTATGGCTGCAGCCCGCCTTGACCTGCCGACAGTATTTGTTTCAGGCGGTCCAATGATGCCAGGTCACCTTGCTGGTAACGATCCATCAAATCCATACTCAGGAAAAAATCTTTCACTTACAGATATGTTCGAAGCTGTTGGTGGACTTGCTGTTGGTAAAGTAACAGAAGAACAGCTTAAAGAAATGGAACACCGTGCATGCCCTGGTTGTGGTGCATGTTCAGGAATGTTCACTGCAAACTCAATGAACTGTCTTACAGAAGTTCTTGGTCTTGGTCTTCCAGGAAATGGAACAATTCCTGCTGTAACTGGTGAACGCATTGCCCTTGCAAAGCATGCAGGTATGGCAGTAATGAACCTTTACAACAAGGGAATTACAGCTCGCCAGATGATGACTGCCGAAAACTTCAGAAACGGTCTTGCAGCTGACATGGCATTGGGATGTTCTTCGAATACAATGCTTCACCTTCCTGCAATCGCTCACGAAGCCGGAATCGACATTGACCTTCATGAAGTAAACGAAATTTCAAACAGAACTCCAAACCTCTGTCATCTGGCTCCAGCAGGTCACACATTTATGTGCGAACTTGATGATGCTGGTGGTGTACAGGCAGTTCTTGCAGAACTTGCAAAGAAAAATCTTATCAATACAAATCTAATTACTGCAACTGGTAAGACAATCGCAGAAAATATCAAAGGCGTAAAGAACCGTAATCCAGAAGTTCTTCGCCCAATCGAAAATCCGTTCAGCGACAATGGTGGTATTGCAATCCTCTTTGGTAACCTTGCTCCAAACGGAACAGTTGTAAAACGTTCAGCTTGTGCAAAAGAACTTATGCTCCATACAGGTCCAGCTCGCGTATTCAATGATGAATCAGAAGCAATGGAAGCTGTACAGAAAGCTCAGATTAAACCAGGGGATGTTGTTGTAATCCGTTACGAAGGTCCAAAGGGTGGTCCTGGTATGCGCGAAATGCTTGCAGTTACTGCAGCTCTTGCAGGTCAGGGACTTGATAAGCAGGTTGCTTTGATTACTGACGGACGCTTCTCTGGAGCTACCCGCGGTGCTTCTCTTGGACACTGTTCTCCAGAAGCCGCTGTTGGAGGCCCTATCGCTCTGGTTGAAGAAGGAGATATGATTACTCTGGACATCAACAACTACAAAATTCACCTTGATGTATCAGATGAAGAACTCAGCAAACGCAAAGCAAAATGGGTATGTCCAGAACCAAAAGTAAAAGATGGTTACCTTGCACGCTATGCAAAACTTGTAAGCTCAGCAGATAAAGGGGCTATCTTACAGTAAGTTCCTTATTTAAGAGAATATTGTTTAATTTAATAGCTGGTATTTAATATCAGAAAGAGGACCTGAAACAAAAAACAGGTCCTTTTTTTATACTTTTTTTTTTGATTGATTTATAATAGAATTATCAAATTAGAATTTTGTAGTTAATAAACTGTACACAGAGGAGTCTAAATGCTTAAAGCAATTGTAAAATTTTTACAGGGCTTAAATTCAAATAAAAGTCCAAGTGAAATTGCAGTAGCCTGCAGCCTTGGAGTGTTGCTGGGATTTATGCCAAAGAATAATGCACTTTGGTTTATTATTCTTATTTTCTTCTTCTTTGTCAGACTTAATAAAGGTGCATATATTTTAATTACTGCATTGGTATCTTTGTTTGCATGGTGTCTCGACCCATTTTTCAATGATATTGGATACAAAATTTTAACATATCCAAAGTTTGAGAACTTTTTTTCAATGCTGCTGGATGTTCCTTTTGTTTCTTTTACAAAATTTAATGATTCGATTGTAATGGGGTCTCTTGCGTTCTCTCTTGCGTTGTTTATTCCTGTTTTCTTTTTGATGAGAATCCTTGTTCTTTTATGGCGAAAAATGATTGCTCCTATAATCATTAAATCTAAGGTATGGCAATTTCTTACGGGGCTGCCTGTTGTAAAAAAGGCAATTGATATTGCAGGAGAATTGAAACAATGAAAAAGAAAGAAGAACCAAAAACAGTTGCAGCAAAAAAATTACCTGCAAATATGAAAAGGAATCTTTCAAGAAAAAAACTTGATCGATTCATTAAAAAAATATCGATTCCTTCTGACAAAGAACTTGTAAATAAATATTTTATCGATAATCCTGAAAAAGAAGGAAAATATTGTATTCCTCGAAATTCTCTCATTCCAAAAAAGGATTTTTCACGATTAAAGAAAATCGGAAAGGATGTTGCATCTCAGAAATTTGGAATAAAACTATTGCCATTGGCTGCAGTTGTTGCCTTTATCATTCTTGTGTTCTCAGTTGTCATTACTTTTAGAAACATAATTGTAAAGAAAATAATTGTGAATGTAATGGAACAGACATTTGGTGCAAAAACTGACATTGCGTATTTAAATCTTTATCTTACTGATGGAAAAAAACTGGGGTATGAGAACGATACAAAGTGGTATATTGGTATCACTATAAATGGCTTTGAGCAGGGATATATTGCCGAACCAATGAAAAATCTTTTCGAAATCTCAAAGTCCAATATATCAGTAGGATTAACAGAAGCTATTCGTGGAAAATGTGATATAAAGAATTTTAATATTCTTGGATTAAATTTTATGACACCAAGAAAAACTTCTGCATATCTTGCGAAGTATGCAAATGAAGAAAATAAATTTCCATTACAGCTTGCATTAGAAAAGAAAGCCGCAATTGCAGAAGCTGCCGCCAGAGAAGAACTTCAAAAATTGTTCGATCAATATAATCCAGACACATTGTTGAAAAATTTTGAACAAGGATTGCAAACTCCTGATGTTGCAAAATCTGCATATGAGATGGGTGATGCCATGGTTAAAAAGTGGCAGACCAAGCCAGATGAAATGGCAAAGCAGATTAATGATTTTTCGGCAAAAATTACAGATATTGTAAATGCTGACTGGTCAAATCTAAAAGATTTAAATGAAGTCAGAGCTAACATAGAAAAAATCAACTCTGCAATTCAAGAAGGAAAAACGATTGTTCAGCAGACACAAGTAATCGTAAAGGATGTTCAGACTGATGCCGTAAAAGTTGAAGAATCTGCAACTGCACTTACAAATGCAATTGAAGCCGATTCTAAATATGTTCAGAAAGAAATTGATAAAATCAAGAGCTTCAGTATTGATGATGGAATTAAAATTCTTTCAGGTCCAATTGATACAATTCTTTATAAGACAATTGGTAAATATTATCCATACATGAAGAAAGGCTATGCCATAGCCATGAAAGCAAAAAATTCCCCTGGTACTGCTGCTCCTGTAAAGCAGAAAAAGGAAGTAAAAGAACCAAAACATAAGCGTAAGCCAGGAACCATGGTTTACTATAAACGTGATAATGTTCCAAAGTTCATAATTGAACGCATGGAATTTACAGGCGGTAATGAAGAGACTGTTAAGTGGAGTGGCTTTGCAAAGAATATCAGTAATGATATGGATAAGCGTGGTGCTCCAGCTTATGGTGAAGTAAAGATTACCGCAGCTGGTCAGAATCATAAAGCTGATGTAACTGTTGATGCTCGTTCATATTCGAAAGATCCATTTATTTCAATTAATTATACAGGTGACAATTATCCGATTGCTGTTGATACACCTCAGTTTAAAATGGATTCAGCATCAACGATTTCTGGCCGATGTTATGCTGATGAAGATGGAAGATTCTCTATTAGTGCAACACTTGATCTTAAATCGTTGAAATTTGAAACAGAAAAATTTGAACCTGCATTTGCTTATGATATTTACAGCCGTGCACTTTCTTATTTGACTGAACTTTCAATTGGTATTGATTTTATTTTCAATACAGAGCAGGACTTTAACTTAAAGCTTACTACTGATGCCGATAAACAGCTTGCGCTTATTATTAAAAGCCTTGTTGAAGATGAAATTAAGATTATCAGAAAAGAGTGTGAGAAAAAGCTTGCAGATCTTATTGATGAAATGTCTAAGGATTCACAGATTAAACTTAATGAATTTATAGATATCAGAAATGGTATTAATTCAGAAAGTTTAAAGCTTGATAAGATAAATGCTCTTCTTGAAGAAAAGAAAAAAGAGCTGTCGGCTAAATTAGCTGAGGAAACAAAAAAATCTATCGATAGTTCATTAGGAGCTGGTGCTACAGACAAAATTGGTAGTGCTTTGCAAGGGCTTCAAGGATTACAGGGATTACAAAAAAGATAAGAGGTATTATAAATGAATGTATTACAGTCAATTTTTCTCGGAGCAGTTCAGGGTGTAACAGAATTTCTTCCAATATCATCCTCAGGTCATTTAAAGATTATGGAAGCTTTGTTTAATCTTTCTGTACCTGATTGGTTTGATGTTTTTTTGCATCTTGCAACTTTACTTGCAATTGTAATTTATTTCTGGAAACAGATTGTTGAATTTTTCCAGGTACTGTTCAGATGGATCGGAAAAAAGCCTGCTCCTGAAAAGCCACTCATTGCAGATGGCCTTTGTAAAACCGAAGAAGCAGGACGAAGAACAATTATTGCAGTTTTGATTACAACTGTTGTAACTGCTGTGCTTGGTTTAGGTGTTGAAAAAATTAAAGATATACTTGATGAAAAGGGTGTTCCCTCAAAATTTGTGATTCTTGCTATTTTTACAGGTTTTATTATTACATCCGGCCTGCTTATTACATGTGGGATTATCAATAAACTTAGAGAAAAAAATATAGCTTCAGAATCAAATGCAAAACCATATAATGGTATTACTATACCGCAGGCTTTGTTCGTAGGACTGTTCCAGGGAATTGGAACTCTACCAGGTATTTCAAGATCTGGATCTACAATTGCCAGTGGTGTTTACAGTGGCGTTGATAGAAAACTAGCAGGTGATTATTCATTTATTGTTTCAATTCCTGCAATCCTTGGTGCTGCATTATTAAAGGCCGTAAAATTTGTAAAGGCAATCAAAGACGGGTGTTTTACATTTTCAGTAATGGGTAATGCTTCTGCCGTTACACAGAATGGCACAGAAGTAGTGGGAATAATTCCCGTCATTGCAGGTTTTCTTGCATCTTTTGCTGTGGGATATCTTTCATTATTCCTCTTGATGAAAGTTATTAAAAAAGGAAAGCTTGAATGGTTTGCAGCATATTTAATACCAGTTGCAATTCTTGGCTTTATTTTTATTAATCATTTTTAATTGACGGATTTGTATGGAACAGGTTTTTGAAAGCGTAAAAGATATTGAAAAACAACTTGCAGGTTTTATTTCACAGGATGAAAAAACTGCAGAAGCTGTAATGATTGAAAATGCAGCAGTTGCATTGGAAAAATATGTACGTAAAGCCTGTTCTAAAACAAAATCTCGTGTAACTGTATTGTGTGGTTCCGGAAATAATGGTGCTGATGGTTACACTTTATGCCGTCGTCTTGCTGGTTCCTGCAGATTAAATGTTATTAAAGTAAAAAATCCTAAAAGCTTTCACTGTATTTCTGCATCGGATAATCTTATTAATGTTTTTCAAGCTACTTCGTCTGATATTTATTTTTACGATTTAAATTTGATGCAGGGATCTACTTCCGTTGAAAAAGTCATTTCAAAATCAGATGTTGTTGTAGACTGTATATTTGGAACAGGTTTCCATGGAACTGTTGATTCAAATATTCAGAAACTTTTTGAAGTAGTAAATAATTCAAAGGCTTATCGTATAGCCTGCGATATTCCTTCAGGATTAGATGTTACTGGAGAAAATATTTCTTCATTAACATTAGAAGAAAAGAAAAAGGTTGTTTTTGCTGCTGATAGAACAGTTTCAATGCTCGCACATAAAATCGGATTGTTTTCTGATGCGGCCAAAGATATTGCTGGTAAGATTTCAGTTGCTGCAATCGGAGTTTCAGATTCATTGTTCAGACTTTGCTCTGAAAAAGTTTCATTAAATAATAAAATTTATTTACTGGAAAAATCAGATGTAAAATGCCCTGTCCGCAAAGAAGAGAATGTTCATAAAGGTAAATTCGGGCACATCTGTGTTATGGCAGGTGATAAAGCTGGAGCTGCAATTCTTTCTTCAGCTGCAGGGCTTAAAACCGGTGCAGGACTTGCTTCTGTTGTAGTAAACAATAACTGTGATTATGAACATTTTAAAATTCCTGCAAGTATAATGATCAGTTCAGATATTCCTTCAACAGCCACAGCAGTTGTTGTTGGTCCTGGATTTGGAAGAAATAATGATTTTGAAAAAGTTATTAGTGAACTTAAAATTATGGATTGTCCTGATAAAGCTTTTGTGTTTGATGCTGATAGCTTTTACTATAAAGAATTAATTGATTTTCTTATTAAAAATTCCTCAGAAAAAAATAGTTGTAAAATTGTTCTTACTCCTCATCCTAAAGAATTTGCAAATCTTCTTAATCTTGCAGGATTAGGAGATTTTTCTGTAAAACAGGTTTGTGATAATCGTCTGGAATTATCAAGAAAATTCTGTGAAAAATTTACTGATGTAGTTCTTGTACTCAAAGGTGCCAATTCTTTTATTACAGTTAACGATACAACTTATATCTGTAATTCTGGTAGCAGTTCTCTTGCGAAGGGTGGCTCTGGCGATGTGCTTTCAGGTGTAATTGCTTCCCTTCTTGCGCAAAAGTATGATGCAAGAGATGCAGCAATTCATGGTGTGTTAATGCATGCTTTGGCAAGCCGTAAAGTAAAAAAAAATTATTCTCTTACACCTGAATTATTGATTGAAAACCTTTAGTCAGTCATTACATTTTGCTTTATGCTGGTAATAAAAATTTAATGCGACAGCCATTAACGCATGTGGGTATTCCTTGCTGCCCATTTTTTCCATTACTTCTTTTTTTGGAATGCGAAGGTAGTTTACATATTCATCTTTATCCAGATTCTGTTTACCGGTTGAGGTCAATTTTTTTGCAAGAAAGAAATGCATATGATTTGAAAACAATGCAGGGTTAGGACTGACACTTCCAAGATAGATAAGTTCATCGGTTTTATAACCAGTTTCTTCTAATAATTCCCGGCGGGCTGCTTCCGCAGGTTCTTCACCTTCATCGATTACTCCACCAGGAAATTCAATACTTAAACAGCTTGATCCATGCCTCCACTGTTTTACCATCAGAAAGTCCTCATCCAATTCAGGAATTACTGCACACCAGTCTTTTGCTTCAATAACTATGTAATTCCCTTTCTGATTGTCTGGAGAAATACTTTCTGTTTCCATGACTTTAAAAACAGGTGTTTCTATAAGTTCCTTTCGTGAGTGTTCGTTCCAGATTAAATTTATGTCGTCCATATAAATTCCTTTTATTCCGAAATTCCCTCAAAAAGTTTTTGACAGATTTCAGAAAGAGGGTATAATTATTTATAGTAAAATATAATTTAATTATAGTTTAACAGACTTTTTATAAAACTCAAATGGTTTAGCTTTTTTACTTCAGGAGGACAATATGGCCATAATTACTATTTCGAGACAAGTTGCAGCATTAGGTGATGAAATTGCCTGTGAAGTTGCGGAAAAATTAGGATATAAATTTGTCGGTAGAAAGGAAATAGAAAAACGTATTGTTGATATGGGATTTCCTGCATCGAAGCTTGAAAAATATGATGAACGAAAACCTGGCTTTTTTGCATCTCTTGCAAAAGACCGTGATGAATATATGGACTATCTTGCAACAGCAATTATTGAAGCAGCTTCCGAAGGAAATACCGTTTTAATTGGTCGTGGTTCTGGAATTATTCTTCAGGAATTACCTAATCTTGTATCTTTTAGATTTGTTGCAAAAGATGAAGTTCGTATAGAACGTTTAAAGAAGGAATTTGACTGGAATGATAAACAGGCAAAACAACGTATAGATGAAAGTCATACAAACCGTCTTGGCTTCCATAAGAGCTTCTTTAATCGAGAAAATGATGATGCAACTGATTATCACCTTGTTATGAATACAGGTATTCTTACTGTAGATCAGGCATCTGATATTATTGTTCAGACTGTAAAAAGTCTCGAATCTGAAGAAAAAGAAGCTGCCGGAAAAATAAAGGTAAAGAATCTTTTGACTGCACAAAATCTTGTAAATACACTTGTATTCAAGTACAAAATCAATATTAATTTCCTTCATGCAGTTGTGGACGAAAATACCGTTACTTTGCAAGGTGTTGCTGATTCCAGTGCAATTGTAGAAAAAGCAGTAGTTCTTGCTCAGAAAGAATTGTCTGACTATAAGATTCAGTCAACAATTAGCGTTGTTCAGGATTTTAAGGCATATCCATAATGCAGTTTCCTTTTTCACTTGCAGCAACTGCTCTTGCATTTTCAGCAGGTGTGGTTGCCGCAGGAATCTTTTATTTTTTTATCAATTTCATCAGAAATAAAAAGATTTCTGGAACAAAAATTGCTCTATTCATTTCCGCTTTTGCAGTGATTGCTGCTGTCATCTGCAGTTATTTTGTTTTTTTTATTCAATACAAATTTCCTTTTGATTTTATTACTTTGACGGATTTTATTTATCTTATTGTTGTGTTCATTTTGGGAATATTTTTTCTGTTATGTACAAAAATTTTTGCAGTAACAATTGTTCCTCTCTATTTATTAATTTCATTAGTTACTTTCTTATCACTGTGGTCGCTATATCCGAGAAAAGCTTTCTTTGAATTTACTCAAACTTCAAAAGAAACAAGTACTGTTACAATTGTGTGCCATAAGATGAAACCGTTGATTATTTTACCAGGTCCAAGAATCTGGTATGAACCTTTAAATAATGAAGAAAAAAAACTTAATCCACTTTTTTCTTTTGTAAATAGCAATGTGTTTGAACAAGAAAAGAAACTTATCGTAGAATTACCAAAGCAAGAATTTTATCCTGTTGTCTATAAAGTGAATTTACAGTGTACTTCTACAAATATGTTTGTTAAGGCAGAACCTGTATTGTAACCGGTAATTCTATACATTGACTTTTATTAAAAGACAAATATAATTTTTATTATGAGATTATCAAATAAATTTACACTTGTTAGAATTGTTTTTGCACCAATTTTCCTTTTGTTATTTTTCTTGCCATCATATTTAAATAACACATTTAATATTGATACAAATTTATTTAATGTTGTTACTGGCTGGGCCTTGATTCCTCTTTTAGGATTTGCGGAATTTACAGATTTTCTTGATGGTTTTTATGCAAGAAAACGGGGTGAAGTAAGCGATTTTGGAAAGCTTTTTGATCCTTTTGCAGATGTATTCCTTCATATTTCTGTTCTTGCAAGCTTTACTGTTTTGGGGAAATTCAATTTTATCTGTCTTATTTTGATTATATGGCGTGAAATTACAATGAACTTTCTTCGAATGGTAGCAACAAAGAAAGGTGTAGCAATTGCGGCACGTAAAGGTGGAAAATTCAAGACATGCCTTTACATTTTTACCGGCTTTGTACTTCTTGCGGTTGATTGTATTGCACGCATCGGCTTTGTAATTCCAGATCAAGTTATAAATGTAATTAATATAGTGATAATTGTGCTAGGCTGGCTTTGTGTTGCAGCAGCATATGTTTCATTTATTGATTATATCAAAAACTTTGGAACTGTATTAAAGGATGAAATGTAAATCCTGTATTTATTATAAATTGCACAAAAAAACAGCGAAAACACCAGATTTGTGATGAAAATCTGGTGTTTTTTTTGTTGCAAGATAGAATATCTGCCGATATAATAAATAACATCTCAAATTATCTATAAATATGTGTATTGGGAGACTATATGACAGATCAAAAAAAGAGTAAAACAAAGCTTGTAGCCGCAATCCTTGGTGTAATCGGATCGGTTGTTGTTGCTACATTTATTGTACTTATTACATTTTCAGTTAAAAGTGCCCGTAAAATTATCGTAACTGATACAGCAGAGAATGTTCAGGTTATTACAAAGGGATATGCAGATGCTGTTTCTTACTGGATTTCAACAGGTCTTGCAGCCCTTGATATGTATACAAAAAGCGATGTTGTTGCAAATAGTGAATCACCAGAAGAAATCGGAAGGTGGCTTACAACAACAACTAACCGAAGATATGAACACTTTGAATACGTATTGTTCATTGATGCCAACGGAAACAGTTATTACGATTCCGGAAAAACAGGTAATCACTCGGATCGTGCTTACTATAAAAAGATTGCATCTGGTAAAGCAAGTTACTCTATTGAAAATCCTACAATTGCTAAAGCAACTGGTAGGGTTTCAGTAATGGTAGTAAAAGCAGCTTATGACTCAAATCATAAACTTGTAGGTATGTTTGTAGGTGTTCATGCATTGAAGTTCCTTCAGGATGAAATTGCTGCACTTAAACTTGGACAGGAAGGCTTTGCATTCTTACTTGACGGAAACGGTGTTGTAATCAGTCATAAAAATCCTAATTATGCTATTTACAAGAACTTTGTATCAGATGAAGAATTTCCTGCAGACTTGAAGGAAATTGCAAATGATATGATTGCTGGAAATGCCTCTACAGGTTATGCCTATAAAGGAACTCCAGAAGAAATGTTTATTGCGTATGAACCAGTAAAGAATACACCATGGTCAATGGCATTCTGTGTTTCAAAAAAACAACTTCATCAGTCTGCTGATCATCTTCGTGTAGCACTTATTATTGGTAACCTTGTAATTGCGTTGATTATTCTTATTGTTCTTTCAGTTATGCTCACTGTTTCTTTGAAACCATTAAGTGTAGTAGTTGGAACTATTGAAGGTATTGCAAAGGGTAACGCTGACTTGAGCCGTCGTATTGAAGTAACACACAATAATGAAATTGGTGCTGTAGTAAATGGATTTAACGAATTTATTAAAAAAATCCAGGACATCATTATTAAGCTCAAGGAATCTAAAGTTAACCTCGATGCTGTAGATTCTGATCTTGCTGCAGCTGTAGAAGATACAGAAAGTTCTATTACACAAATCCTTGCTAACATTGAAAGTGTTAAGATGGGAATTACAAAAGAAAATGCTAGTGTTCAGGGAACAGCAACTGCAATTACTGAAATTGCTTCTAATATTCAGTCTCTTGAACACATGATTGAAAATCAGGCAAGTGGTGTAACACAGGCAAGTGCTGCTATTGAACAGATGATTGGAAATATTGGTTCTGTAAACTCTTCTGTTGAAAAAATGGCTGGTTCGTTTGAAGTACTCCAGTCTAATGCCACATCTGGTGCTCAGAAACAGATGACAGTAAATGAACGTATTGAACAGATTGAAAGTCAGTCTGTAATGCTTCAGGAAGCAAATGCTGCCATTGCTGCTATTGCGGAACAGACAAACTTGCTTGCCATGAATGCTGCAATTGAAGCTGCTCATGCTGGTGAAGCAGGTAAAGGATTCTCTGTAGTTGCTGACGAAATCCGTAAGCTTTCAGAAACATCTCAGACACAATCTCGTACAATTGGTGATCAGCTCAATAAGATTAAGGAATCAATTAACGAAGTAGTAACATCTTCTGCAGAAAGCTCGGCTGCTTTCCAGGCTGTGTCTACAAATATTGAAACAACAGATGAACTTGTTCGTCAGATTCGTTCTGCAATGCAGGAACAGCAGGAAGGTTCAAAACAGGTACTTGAAGCTCTTCAGATGATGAGTGATACAACACAGCAGGTACGTGAAGCTTCTATTGAAATGTCAACAGGCTCTCAGTCAATTCTTCAGGAGATTAGTACTCTTAAAGATTATTCAAATGAAATGGAAACAAACATGTTTGAAATGGATGCTGGTGCTAAGAAGATTAACGAAACCGGAGTTGCTCTCCACGAACTTTCTTCTACAATGAGAAGCGCTATTTCTCAGATTGGTAATGAAATTGATCAATTCAAAGTTTAATAGTTAAAAAACAAAAAAGGGACAGTTTCAAAAGAGGCCACTGAAAAAGGTCTCCAATTTTAAGGTCTGAAAAAAAAAGCCAGATTTTTGAGAAAAAAATCTCATAAATCTGGCTTTTGCTCTTTTAAAGAGAAAATTATTTGTTGATTTTCTTTACAAGTTTTTCAAGTGATTCATTAAATTCAATTCCACTTACCATTGCAGATGGATCAAAATTTATACCGTCAGTAAGATTCATGAAACCATATTCAATACAACCAAGGATTGCATCAAAGTCTTCATTTGAAGTATTAACATCTTTTATAGGTGAAGATTTTCCAGATGTCCCATAGTTCGATGAATATCTGATTTTTAATGCAGGTTTATTTTTCATATCACAGTAAATATTCCACAGAAATCGTGCCTGCATTGCTCTTGACACTTTTGTATAAGAATAAATATTTCGTGGTGGATTTTCTTTAGTAGCGGGAGTAATTAATCCTTTCTGAACTAATCTGTAAAAAAGATTTGATTCTGAAAAATGCTTTTCACCATTGTAAAATTCGATGATCGTATTATTTTCCTGAGTAATAAGCATCATCTGAGATACTGAAATCTGGTCTACAGTAAGTAAAGAAGAAAGAACAGATTCATCTGTTATTGAACGAAGCTCCCAGGCATGGTTTCGGATTGTAGTGTATGCATCGATGTAGAAGCTTTCAATGGAAATAAATGCTTCATCAAATTTTGCAACAGAAGACACATAATCTTTCTGATTGTAAAAATCTAATGCCTGTTCAAGAAGAATCATGGGTTTATCTGCTTTTGAATAGCTTGCAGAAGAAAGGTCAGCAATTGATTTAAGTCTATGCATTAAAATGATGTTCTGAATGTCATTTTTATAATACTCATTTGAAGCTTCACTTGCTAAAATTGCTTTGTCTTTTCTGCCCATGATTAAGTGGAGACGACCTTCAATTGCTTTAAGTCTTGCCCGAGAAGCATTTACCCATTCGTGTTTTGAAATCGATTTTGTTATTTCCTTAATTAATGAATCACATGCTGCATTGCGTTCAGATAAATCTGTTGTAGACAATGTATCTAACGAAAAGGAATAGGTCGCATCAATGTTTGCAAGACGAAATTCAAAATTAGAAATTTCAGAATTTTCTTCAGTAGGAATATATGAAGCTACAACATCCTGTTGTAACGATGAACAGCCCGTGATTCCACAAACAGAAATTGCAGCTGCCAATGTACTAATAATGATTTTTTCAGTTACTTTTTTCATTTTGTTTACCTCAAGTTCCATGCATTAAGTTTACCATCCATTGTCAATGCAAAACAATCAGGATAAGAGTCGCCATTTACATCTGCAAATGCAGGAATACCATGTGCTGCAATTGGAAAGCCTGGAACTAATTCAAGATCTTCATTGAAAGCATAAATTCTGTTTCCATCAATTCCAACACAAATATAATTCTTTTCATTAGCTTTTCGAATTTCAATAACGCCTTCTTTTGCAGTTACATTGTCAATCTGTATGCTGAAGCTATTTCCATGGTATGGATTAATTTTGAATACTTCACCTTGTTCAGAAACAGTGTAGAAGAATCCGTCACATGCAATAAAGTTTGTATAGAAGACACCATCAAGATTAAACTGGTGTTTCTGCTCAATCCTAGAACCATCTGTAGCCCATAAAGTGGCTTCTCCTGATTGAGAGATAAAAGCGATGTAATATTGATCAGCAACTTCTGTAATGCTAGGTGTGCCGAATCCGATTTTATCTACAATAATAGGCTCGTCAGCATTAATACATTTATCATTTATGAGAACATAAATTTTCCCAAGGAATCCTCGCTCATAAATAACACCTTTAGCACCATCATAGAAAATCATAATATTTGAATCTTCAAAATCATCTGCATTTAATTTTATTGAAGAGATTCTTTTATCTTCAATTTTCAGAAGATCGCCTGATTCAGTTGGAATAAATGATTTATCAGAAGCAAGGTAAGGAGTATCAATAGTTTTTTCTTTTAATTTAACAGGATATCCTTTTTCAATTTCAAGTTTGTTGTTAAATACATAGAAATCATTATCGCTTGTAAGGGCAATAACTTTTTCATTTGTACCTTGTGCACTTGCTTTGATGACAACTTTACCTGAAAGTTCATAAGAATAAACTTGAGTTTTCTTAACATTCATTGCTTTTAAAGTCTGATCATTTTCAACCCAGAAAATAGTTTCAGGTTTCTTGATATCACAGGTCTGTATAGAAAAATCAGTTTTTGCATTCAAATCCATTGGAAAGCCTGGAATGTTTTTCAAGCTTCCGGCTCTTTTGCTTACTGCATTTAATGAGAATAAAATTGAATTGTCTTTAAGACTTATGTCTGTTCGACCGATTGTATATAACTCAATAATTTGTGACAAAGGAGAATCGGAATTAATAAAGAAAGGTCTGCTGCGTTCCAAATCGTAGAATAAGCTTACGGCTGCTTCTTTGTTAGCTTTCTCTGAAACAGCTTTCCAGTTCTGATTATGAGAAATGTTTGTTCCATTTGCAAATGTTGTATAGATAGTGGCAATGCTTTCTGCAGATTGTGAGAAATAAATATAATTGTTGTAAACAAGGTAGTAAGGCTTTGGAATGTTCACCTTGAATAACTTGAGAAGATTCTGAAGGAATGATGGTAATTCAAGACGAGGAATACGAACTCCGTTAAGAATTAAACTTTTGTTTTCTGTAAGAAGAATGGATTTTACCAGTGTGTCAAAAACCTGTTTGCGTTTTGCTTCATTTGAAATTTTTACTGCAAACACAGGGTCGTTTAATCCTTCAATTCCTAATACTGCAAATTCTTTGTCGGTCCAGTCATATACAATATCGTCAAGTGAAAGCTTAAACAATGAATGACATAAATCATCAGCAGTTTTTAAAAGTCCTTCAGCATTTTTATCAGCAGGCATTGCAGGAATTGCTGCATCAACAAGTTCTTTCAAAGAACCAGCATTTAAAACAGTGTAATACTGAATTGAGCTGCTCATTACTGTAACGATATCCGGCTCTGTAGAATTGTGTTCAAAGAGTTTTAAGATATTTGCAAGATTTTTATCATTTTTAATATCATCGCTTTCGTTTAATGGAATTTCAATGTTGATATTGATTTCGTTATCAGTGATTTTAAAAGACACAAGACTTAAAGACTGGTCACTGATTACTGATGTAAATTTATACAATACAGGATCATCTTTTGTAAAAGATTGTGCAAGAGTTTTTGCATCCACAATAAGTTTTATTGGTTCTTTTGTTTTTTTTGTCAGAAGTTCAATCTGACTTTTTGAATAATTTTTATCATTATCAGCAGTCAAACTTTTCTTAAAATAATCAAAGCTGTTGCTTACAATAACCAGGTTTTTTACAGGTTTAAAAAAGAATGTGTTATTTCCGTTTACATACTTAAAGAAATCTATTCCACCTTCCTGAATGTGTGAAATTCCTTCTACAGGAACTTTTGGAAGAATAATTGTTGCAAGTCGTGTTCCGGCTGAGAATACACCGAAATCAATTGCTGCAACAAAGGTGTCAGGAGTTTCTTGTGGGGCATAAAATGCTGCATCAACTTTTCGAGTGGCTGCATATTTAACGAAAGTATTGTTTCTTAGATCTGATTCACGGAGCATCATAAAAATACCACGAATTTCTGACATATCGTCCTTTGAAAGATAAATGTCTGCTGCTTGTAAATCAAGAAGTGGGTTAACACTATCATATAGGGAATCAGTGTGAAGATATGCAACATAATCATTTGGAAGCATTGCTAATGATGATTTTTTATCGAAAGCACTGAACATAAGCCAGAGACCTAGTGCAATTATAATTGCTAGAACAATATAAAGGATTGTTAAGAAGAAAATTGCAACAGGACTTTTCTTCTTTTTTTTGTTTTCTGTAACTTCGTCTGACATGTTTTTACTCCCAAATTACTTTTGTAAATTACTGAAATCACGAGTAATATTTTTAAGCCATTTACCACTTTTGTAATGGTAGACTATAACTGCCATCTTTTCAAATTCGTCTATATACATAATGAAGAAACAAACCAGAGGAGGAAGTTTTAGTACAAATGCAATGATAAATGCAAGTGGAACTGAAACACCCCACATAGCTATAGTATCAAGAATAAATCCAAACTTTGAATCACCACCGGCTCTGAAAATTCCGCAGATTAAAACTGTGTTGATTGATGCGCCAAAGAGAGAAAGGGCATTGATATAGTTTACATATTTAAGATAAATCAAAGCCTTTAATGAAAGATTTGCAAATTTATAAAGTAGAGGTGTGCAAAGAATCATAAAGAGAGAGCCAAGGAATCCGAAGAAAATAGTACTTTTAGCAAGGCGACTTGCATTGCGTTTGGCAAGTTCAAGATTATCTTCGCCGATGTATTTTCCAATTAAGATTGCGCCACCATATGCCATGCCAAAACACATAATACTGCCGAGATTTCTTAAAATATTTACAACTGAGTTTGCCGCAACAATATCCTGACCTAAGTGCCCAAGAACGACAGCATACATTGACCAGCCTACACCCCACACACATTCATTGCCCAAAGCAGGAAGTGTGTAACGAAGGAAGTCTTTGAACAAAATAGAGTTTTTTCTGAAAAGACATTCCCATCTTAAGTGTAATTCCTTTACATGAGAACCAATTATAATACAAAGTGTAAATTCAATTATGCGTGCAATTGTTGTAGCAAGTGCAACACCTTTTACGCCCATTTTAGGAAAGCCCAGCCATCCAAAAATGAATACACAGTTAAGAAGAATATTTAAGAGAAGCGCAGATACAGTTATTGCAGTAACCGTTTTTACATGTTCCACACTTTTAATAACAGTCTGATAGACATTACTTATAGACATAAGTATGTAAGAAACAGAGACAATTCTAAGATATTCTGCTCCGATTTTGATTAATGGTTCTTCACTTGTAAAAATTCTCATTAAAAGTTCAGGAACAAAGAAAGAAAGTATTCCAAAGATAAGCCCAAAGCTAACTGAAAGCTTAAGAGCGAAACCGAAAAGTGTTTCAATGGTATATGTGTCTTTCTTTCCCCAGTACTGCACTGTAAGCATTGTAAGACCGCTTGCAAGTCCGATAAGAAAGATAAACAGAATGAACTGAATGTATGATGCTAGACTTACTGCAGCAATAGCCTTCTGTCCGACAAAGTTAAGCATAACAACGTCTGCAGAACTTACGGCTGCACTGATCAGATTTTGTAAGGCAATAGGAAAAACGATTTTTGCAAGTGATTTGAAAAATGTAATTGCTTCCTGTCTTTGGTTTGGAAGCCTATTTAACATTTTAGTACTATTAATTGTATTATTCATATTTATTGAAACTTATCACAAAATCCACTAAAATTAAAGTATGAGTACTCAGAAAACAATCGATGAAAAAACTCTTGAAAATCTTTTGTATCTTTCAAGACTTTCTTCGGACGCTACAGATTTAGCAACATTAAAAAAACAGGTTGACGATATCGTTGGATATTTTGAAATTCTTTCAAAATTCGATGACAGCCAGAATCCTTATGATGCATATCCTTCTACACAGGCAGACAAGCTTCGTGATGATGCAGTTGTGGAAGGTCTTGATATTCCAGATGTAAAAAAAGTTTCAGAAAACTTTATGGACGGTTACTTCCAGGTTCCAAAGGTTTTGGGTGAAGGAGCTTAATTAAAATGGCATTTTTCAATATTAAAGATACAGTTAAAGCTCTTAAAGAAGGAACTGTAACAAGCGCCCAGCTTGTAAAAGATTCCATTGATACATTCGAAAAAGATAAGGCATCAGCAATTCCACTTAACGCATTCCTCGAAATGTACAGTGATGCTGCAGAAAAAGCAGAAGCTGCTGATAAAGAAATCGCTGAAGCAAAAGCCGCAGGAACTCTTGATGACCTTTATTCTAAAAAGCCTTTGCTTGGCGTTCCATTTGCGGTAAAGGACAATATTTCGGTAAAAGGACAGCGCCTTACATGTGGTTCAAAAATCCTTGAAGGTTATGTAGCCCCATACAACGCAACAGTAATCAACCGCCTTGAAGCTTCTGGTGCAATTCCACTTGGACGCTGTAATCAGGATGAATTTGCAATGGGTTCTTCTACAGAATACTCAAGCTATGGTCCTACAAGAAATCCTATCAACCGCGATTTTGTTTCTGGTGGTTCATCGGGGGGGCCTGCAGCTGCTGTTTCTGCAAACCAGGCGCTTTTTGGTCTTGGAACAGAAACTGGTGGTTCAGTTCGTCTTCCTGCTTCTTACTGTGGAATTTACGGTCTTAAAACAACATATGGCGTATTGAGCCGCTGGGGTGTTGTAGCATACGGAAGTTCATTGGATCAGGTTGGTCTTTTGGCACATACACCAGATGATATTGCAAAAACACTTTCTGTAATGGCCGGAACAGATATGTATGATGACACAAGTGCAGATCTTCCTGATAGTGATCAGCTTGCAGATCTCGCTGCCTTTACAGACGAAGAAATTTCAAAGCTTAAAATTGCAATTCCAAAACAGTTCCTTGAAACAGAAGGTATGCTTTCTGATGTAAGTGCTGTATTTGAAAATGTAAAAAACTGGCTTTCTTCAAAAGGAGCAAAGATTGATGTTGTTGACCTTCCAATTCTTGATGCGTCAATTGCAAGCTATTATGTAATTGCCCTTTCTGAAGCTGCTTCAAACTTGAGCCGCTTTGACGGAATCCGTTACGGACGGCGTGTTGATAACGGTCAGGGTTATGATGAACTTTACGTTCAGACAAGAAGTGAAGGTTTTGGACCAGAAGTAAAGCGCCGTATCGTAATCGGAAACTATGTTCTTTCTGAACAGTTCTCTGGTGACACATATAAAAAAGGTATGACAGTTCGTGCAAAGATTCAGTCAGAAATGGCAAAACTTTTCGAAAGCTACGACATTGTTCTTTGTCCTACATGTCCAACACCAGCATTCAAGCTCGGGCAGAAAGTAGACAGCCCTCTTGAAATGTACTTGAGCGACTTGTTCACTACATTCGTTAACCTTGCCCGTATTACTTCTATTTCAATTCCTGCAGGTAAGACAACAGAGGCAAACGGATCAATGCCAGTAGGTATTCAGTTTGCCGGTGCTATGTTCAGCGAAGTTAAAGTTCTTAAACTTGCACAGGCATGGGAAAACGAGCACCCAGGGTGTGGCATTCCACTTAAATAAATGTATAAAGCTGACAAGAAAAACTGTCAGAGAAAACAAAAAAGCAGGATCATATTTGATTCTGCTTTTTTGTTTTAAATGGATTAATATGTAATGTTTTTCCTTTAAATCTGGATTAGTAAACTCCAAGAACATCCGGTGTATTCCAGAATGAAGAATAACTTGTAATGTCTTGTGAAGCTTCTTCCCATATGCTTTGTGTTGCATATGATTTAGGAATTGAAACTGTTTTTCCATTTGATATTGTGTTCTTTACAGGATTGTAATGCTGAGTGAACATAATATGCTGGGAATCCAGATTTCCGAAATAGTATTTAGCTGGATTTGCAGGAGGCTGGAAGCTTTTATATTCGAGACCCGCACCTAATGCAGGATCCGCTGGTACCCATCCAAAATCATCAAGATAGAAGTTGACCCACCAGTGTGGACGTGCATTTTTGTCTGTGTCGATTAAAATTCCGCTCATAACTTTTGCAGGAACACCAACTGTTCGTAACATAGCTGCATATAATACAGCAAAGTCATAAGCATCACCTTTTTTAGATTTAAGCATATCAAGACAACTTGTGTCACCTTTTCTAAGTTTATCCTGAACCTTGTAATTTGCAATCATGTAATCATAAATAAGTTTTGCCTGACGGTATGGATTGATTGATTTATAAACAATTCCCGGCATAAGACGAACCAACTCAGGAACATCTGCAGGTACAAGTTTGTCTGCTCTTGTGTAAGTCTTATAGAGCATTCGCTGTCTGTTGCGAGGAATTGCCACGTAATCCACATCAATCCATGTTTCTACAGAACGAACTGTAATAACATGATTCTGACTGATGCGGTATTTTTCATTTGCGGCATATGAGTTTTTGCCTGTCTTATCCATTGTAATCTGGAATACAGAAGTGTTGTCATAGTTATCAAGTAATGGTTTTGGATCCTGTTCTGTCAGTTTTACTTCAGGCTGATCAGCAGTCTGCTGTGGTAAAGGAAGTCTCAGGCTTAAGACAGAATCCTTTGTTCCCTTAATGTCCGAGATATCAGCAGAAGTCTGTACGAGGTACATATTTTTTGTGCCATAATTTTTTACGCCAGCACGCTGCTGTACTTGAAAAGGAACCTTTGTGGAATTTCCATTTTCTGTTGAAACATATAAATAACCTGAGAACGCTCCGTCAGGAACATAGACTCTGATTTCTGTTTCACTCCAGAAGTCATAGTCAAAATCAAGATCAGAGGCATGTATATACTCTGTAGGATCTTCTTTAGGTGTACTGGTTGGATATGCATTTTCAGCTGCCTGCTGACGAGTTTTCTTTGTAGAAAAGTAAACTTGTGCAGAACTTTTCTTTGTTCCGAAGTTCTTACCGGTGATTGTAAGAATTTCTCCTACATACAAAGTTTCAGCAGATAACGAGGTGATTTCAGGGCAGGCATAAAGGGAGCTCTGGGGAATTGTAACAGGAATAGCATTTTTATTTGTAAAGAAGTCAGGATTTGAACGACCTGCCCCTGATACAACATATAAAAGTCCATCCTGAGTGTTCGAAGGAATGGTTATGACAATTTCATCATCTGTCCAGGAAATATAAGAACTTTCTGTTAAGCGGTTACCTGCGATTTCTACATATGAAGTTTCTTTTGAATTGTTAAAATACTTTCCTCTGATTGAAATTACATCGCCGGGGACGCCAACCTGTTGAGAAATAGAAAGGATTACAGGTTTTTCGTTAACAGTGTAAGTAATGATTGCTGAAAAACCAATGACAATTGCACATACGGCAATAATACAAAGCACCCTGATCCAAGGGTGCTTTCTTATGTAATAAGTAAAATTATGCTTGAATTCCATCTTAAGGATATTTTATTCACCTAACGATGAAAAATCAACATATGTAGGTAAATATACCTGAAGATATGTATTATTGTTTTCGTATGTAAATTCAGGCGAGAAGAAATCATCTGCAAGAAGGTTTGATGCCTGAGAAACAGTTCTTGCTTGGCTTCTGCCAATTGTAGATGCAGTTGTAAGTCCAGGAAAAACTGAAAATGTATATCTTGCATCATTTGTATTTCTCTCAGTAGACAGCTGCAATGGATAACTTACATTTGATACTTCATTAAAGATGCGACTGTGATCAATCGCAAAATCAGATGTTCTCTTAATAGGCTGAACCTGAGCATATGAAGCAGCTACAGCAGTGTCGCTGGCTGCATCTTTAGATCTCATCCCTACAGGAAGAACAAAAGCAAAAACTGCTGCTGCCGCAATTGCAAATGGGAGGATTTTCTTAGGAGCAGGGAACATTATTGTATGACTGTCCTTATTTTCAGAAACAACCTTAGAGTAGCGCATTCTGCTCTGAAGTCGTTCAAAGCTTTCGTCCATAAATTCTTTGTCCAAGGTAATGGATGCAGAATCATACTGAAAAGCTTCATGAATTTTTTTCATCTGCTCAAGTTTTGTTCTACATTTAATACAATTGTTCAAATGAGCTTCATATTCTGCTTTATAAATTTCAGGAAGCTCACCATCAAGGTAAATTGAGTGAATATCATTTTCAGGACAAGTAGACATCATCTTCTCCTAACAGCTTGGCAAGTGCTTCACGGGCTCTGAAAACCCTTACTTTAACATTGCCTTCTGTAATACCAAGAGTTTTTCCAATTTCTTTATAATTCATATCTGCGTATTCGCGCAAAATAAGAACTTCACGAAGATTGTCAGGTAACTGTGCAAGGGCTTCTTTTGCCTTTTCAATTGTTTCCTGTCTAAGCAGGTCGATTTCGCCTGAAGTCTGAACACGATGATCTTCGTATAAAGCCTTCTGGTAAGCCTTCTGTTCCCGCCCTTTTCGCTTTACATAGTTAAGGGCAGCATTTTTTACTACACGGATGAGCCAGAAAGTGGCATCATTCATTGATGGGAAAACCATCTCTTTTTCACTGGCTTTAATATATGAATCGTGTACCAGATCTTCTGCAACCTCAGGATCATTTACAACCCTGATGGCAACTTTAAACAAAAGAGACATTGTTGCTTCATATATTTTTCTAAAATCCATAGAATCGGCTAGGTGTAATTCTTCGTTGCCGACTTCGTTTCCTGCTATATCTTTAACCACTCTTTCTCCAAATAGTTACTGAAAAAATAAGAAATTTCTCAGAAAATTCCTAAACACCTATAAATGACCTTAATCTGACCGATAATTACTGTCTTTTCCATGTTGGACCAGTAGGAGTGTCGATGATTACGATACCTCTGGCTGCCAGATCGTTACGGATTTTGTCTGCTGTAGCAAAATCCTTTGCTTTTTTTGCTTCTGTACGCTGAATTACCAAAGCATCGATCTCTGCTGCTTCTGGATCGCCTTCGTGGCTGTCTCCTTGTGGGGCAGCTGCCTTTTTAGCTTCTTCAACAAGGCTTAATGCAAGAACTGAGTCCATATTCTGAACTAACGCAAGGGCTTCTTCTGGCTTCAATTCTGTGTCTTTTACTGCAAGTTGAACACGGCTTAATGCCTGTGGTGTTGAAAGATCGTTTTCAAGGTCAGCTTTGAATGCATCAAGGTATTCTTTTGCCTTAGGGCTAAGGCTTGCAAGGTCGGCTGCTTTTCCGTTTGAAGCGTCAAGAATTGATTTAACCTTGTTTACAAGTGCCTTGCGGGAATTTTTTGCAGAATCCATTCCGTTGAAAGAGAAAACTAAAGGCTTTCTATAATGTCCTGCAAGAAGAAAATAGCGGTAGTCCAAAGGTTCATATCCTTTGTCTGTAAGGCAGTATCCCTTTTCGCTAGGCAATTTTGTCTGCAATGTAATGAAGTTTCCTGAAGACTTTGACATTTTTCCGCCTTCAAGAATCAAAAAGTCATTGTGAAGCCAGTAGTTTACCCAAGGACCTTCCTTGCGGTCTTCTTCTGTAAAGCTTCCTTCTGACTGTGCAATTTCGTTTGTATGATGAACTGGAACATGGTCAATACCACCAGTGTGAATATCAAAGTGCTTTCCAAGGTATTTCATACTCATGGCAGAACATTCGATGTGCCAGCCTGGATATCCCCGTCCCCAAGGTGAGTCCCATGTCATAGCCTGATCTTCAAACTTTGATTTTGTAAACCAAAGAACAAAATCCCCAGGATTGCGTTTGTTTTCGTCTACTACGACAACCTTTCTCTTACCAGCACCTGCCTGAAGCTCTTCCATGTTAAGGTTTGCAAGCTTTGCGTAATCAGGATAAGTTGAAATATCGTAGTAAAGGTTTCCTCCAGCCATGTATGTGTGGCCGTTAGCTTCAATCTTTTTAATCAGCTCGATCATTTCTGGAATATGATCTGTTGCTTTACAAATTACGTCAGGGTGGCGGATGTTCAATGCATCGATATCTTTCATGAATGCATCTGTGTAGAATTTAGCAACTTCAAGAACGCTTTGATGACGTTCAGCTGCTGATTTTTTCATTTTATCTTCACCATCATCGTTGTCGCCTGTAAGATGCCCAACGTCTGTAATATTCATTACATGCTTGATGTCATAGCCAAGATATGTAAGTGTCCTGTCGAGGATATCAAGGAAAACATATGCGCGTAAGTTTCCGATGTGGGCATAGTTATAAACTGTTGGTCCACAGCCGTAGAATCCTACAAAGCCTTCATGAATAGGCTTGAATTCCTGCAAAGTTTTTCCCATTGTATTGAATAATTTCAAACTCATATTTACCTCGAGCCAATAAATATATTATAGTAAAGATATGAATAATTTACGGGAAATAGCACAAAAATTCAATATATCAGAGGAATTTGCAGTATACGAAAATGTAGAAATGGCCCGCCGTTTTTCATTCAAAGTAGGGGGTAGAACTCCGCTTTTAATTGAGCCATTGACAGAAAATGCTCTCTTAAAGGCTTTGAATACATTAGAGGCCGAAAAAATTCCATATTTTATTCTTGGTGGAGGAACAAACATTGTTTTCTCTGACACCGGTTATGATGGTGTTGTTATTTCCACAGTTAAGCTGAATAATATAGAAGAAATGCCGTTAAATGAAAATAAGTCTTCCGGTGACCAGGTTGTGTTAAAGTGTCAGTGCGGCACTTTGATGAATACTGTTGTAAACTTTGCAGTAAAGAACAGTCTTACAGGACTTGAAGAGTTCTGTGGGCTGCCTGGAACCTGTGGTGGGGCAGGATATATGAATGCACGCTGTTTTAACCGTGAAATCAGCGATGTTGTGGGAAAAATTACCTATTTTGATAAAATTCCTGGTAAAAAAGACGTGTCAGGTGGAATTTCGGAAATTCCTCAGTTTGTCAGAAAAACTCTGGAATATGATAAAACCATGTGGAGCTATAAAATTTCCCCATTTACCGGCACTGATAAAGTAATTTCCAGTGTGGAATTCAGGGTTAAGAAAACCACTGATTCTGGCATCCAGCAACGCGCCGCCTCGTTCATGAAAGAAAGGGTAGAAAAAGGTCACTTTAAGTTTCCCTGCGCAGGCAGTGTGTTTAAAAACAATCATGCTTTCGGAAAACCTACGGGGCAGATTGTTGACGAGCTTGGCTTAAAGGGCCAAACAATCGGCGGCGCTCAGATTGCTCCCTGGCACGGAAATATTATAATCAACCGTGACAATGCAACTTCGAAAGATATAAAAGCTCTTGTTGAATTTGTAAAAGAACAGGTAAAATCAAAAACAGGATTTGATCTGGAAGAAGAAATTTTATTCTATTAAAACTTTTGTGTGTAACAAAGCCTTAGGAACTTTTATTTTAGTAATATATTAATTTTTAATTCCGATAATTGAAAAAAGGTTTTTGCTGTATTAAAATAAACCCAGGGAGAAAAGGGAATGCTTCAGCTTTCATTTGTTAATTTCAAGAAAGGATCTTATATTGTTGTTGAAGGCCAGGACACTGGAGACCACTTTTACATTATTCAGGTTGGTCATGTTGCTTGTGTTCATGAGGCAAATGTTCCTGTAAATAAGACAAATAATATTCTTGGCCCTGGTGACTTTATTGGTGTAATTCCATGTATGTCTAATCATCTTCAGATTGAATCAGCAATTGCAATGACTGATGTCGTATGTATTTCTGTTCGCCGTGATCAGTATCCTGAATTGATTGAACGCAATACACCTGTTGCTATGAAAATTATCCGCACCTTTGCAAATAAGATGCGTCTCTTAAATGAAAATCTTACAAAGCTTGCATTAAACAATGTTGCTCAGGAATCACCTGAACAGATTTTCTCAAGTGCAGCTTTCTACGAAAAAGAAAAGAAGTTTGATATTGCCGTTTTTGGTTATTATCAGTATCTCAAGGCAAACCCTGCTGGCCCAAACTCTGCAGTTGCAAAACAAAAGTTCATACAGCTTAAACCAAAAACTCACGCTGTTTACTTTGAACCTACAACAGATCTGCTTCGTGTTTATCCAAAAGGAACTATGGTATTCTCAGAATGTCAGGCCGGAGCTGAAATGTATATTATTCAGGATGGTGCTGTTCGTATTACTAAAGTGGTTGATGGTCAGGAAGTAATTCTTGCAGTTCTCAAAAAAGGGGATATGTTTGGAGAAATGGCATTGCTTGAAAATAAACCACGTTCTGCAAGTGCAATCGCTCATGAAAACTGCCGCCTTATGACAGTTAACCGTAAAAACTTTGATCAGATGGTAGCAACACAGCCACAGTTGATTGCACGCCTTACAACAACTCTTGCTGAACGCCTATGGTCAATGTATCGTCAGCTTGCAAATACTCAGCTTAAAGAGCCTCTCTGGAAGTTAATTGATATGCTGGCTCTTCAGATGGAGAAAGCAAAAGTTGCTATGGTAGCTGGCAGTAATTATCAGACTGATCTTACAGTTCAGGATATTGTTGATATGTGTGGTCTTCCACAGAATCAGCAGGCTTCTGCTTCATATGCATTCCAGAATGATTCTCATGTGAAAATTGTAAACGGTAAAATCTTTATTCCTAATTGCGTTGAACTTGCAAAGCAGGCAGCATTTTATCGTAAACAAACACAGAAATAATTCCGATAAAGAAGTGATGAAGAATAATATTTTAAAATCACTTAATTCAATAAAAAATTTAATTGTTCTCGTAATTATGCTTTGTGCCTGCTCAATTTGTTTTGCACAAAGTTCATCTCAAAAAAAATCAGGTGATTTACCAAAGGGATATGGTGGAGTTGAACTTGGAATGTCTCTCGATGCAACAAAATCTGCATTAAAATCAAACTCTGATTTTGGATATAATGGGGACAGAGATGTTTCTCTTTTACCAGGAGAGAATAGAGTACTTATTGAGACAGATGCAAGAGATACAGCTCGCTGGTCGTTTCTCGAACAATGCTGGTTTCAGTTTTACGATGATAAGCTATATACAATAATGCTCAATCTGAATAAGAAAAAGGTAGATTACTATAGTGTCTACAGTTCTCTTGTTAAAAAATACGGTGAGCCTGTTGAGTTCAGTCCGGAACGTGCTGTATGGAAAAATGACAGTGTTCAGTTAAGTCTTGAGCGCCCTTTAATTGTAAAGTACATCGATCTTGAAACATTTAATTCTCTTATAAATGAAGCTATGGTTGAAAAAACTGCCCAGGAGCAGTTGAGGGATGAATTTTTAAACAGCTTCTAGGTTATATAAATGAAATCTTTTACTAATAATATCAGAACAATATTTTTTGTTTTTATCTGTTCTTTTGCAGTTGCAGGAACTTTTGCTTCATGCAACAAAAAACTGAAAACAACTGAACTTATTATTACAAAAGCTGACGGAAATGTTTTGTCTGTAACTGCAGAGATGGCAGTTACACCAGAAGAACGTGAATACGGCTTTATGGAGCGTAAAAAAATTCCTGATGGCACAGGAATGATTTTTATTTTTGAAAAAGATGAAGTATTAAGATTCTGGATGAAAAATACACCAACAGCTTTATCCATTGCATACATTGACCGCAACGGAATAATTAAAGAGATTTTCGATATGCAGCCTTTCAGTCTTGAAGGGATTGAAAGTTCCAGCTCAGTCAGATATGCCCTTGAGGTTCCTAAGGGCTGGTATGCAAAAAATGGAATAAAGCCTGGCGATAAAATCAGACTTAATTTTTAATTATTTTCAAGCTTTGCCAGTTCTGTCTGAGCGATTTTATCATCAGGATCAAATTCCAAAACTGTTGTAAAATATTTCTGTGCTTCTGCAATGTTTCCTTCACGGAGAGCAACATAACCAAGATTAGAAATAATTTTAGTACTTTCAGGTTCAATTGAAAGTGCTTTCAAAAGTGATTTTTTAGCTTCACCGAAGTTGTTGGTCTCAAGGTAGCAGATTGCCATTTCATTGAAGGTATCAGAGTTTGTATCTCCTCCAAATTCAAGAGATTTTGCAAATGCTGCAATGCTATCTTCGTAACGACCAATACGACGTAAACCCCATCCCAGCATGAACCAGGCATTCCAAACCTTTGGATTGTTTTGAAGGAACATGCGGATCTGTTCAAGACCTTTTTCTTCTTCACCCTTTGAAATCAAATCATAGGCAGCCTTGAATCTTGCATCATCCATATTCTGATTTTTTATGTTGTAAATGATTTCCTGTGCGCGTTCCTTTTTATATACACCGTTGTCGCCCAGGTCTTCATCTTTTATGTCACAAGTTAATGCCAGATAAGTTTCAAATGCATCTTTTGCACCATTATAATCTTTCTGTTTAAGGTAGTAGAATCCAGCATTGAAGAAGGCATCAGGCATTGCAGGTTCTGCAGCCATTGCTTCTTTATAATAATTCAATGCTTCATCATCATAGGCATCGGCATCTTCTGTTAAGCCAGACTGACGGTAACTGTCAGCTCGCTGGTCAAAGAAAACCGCCATATTGAGGGTAATTGCCTTGTCTTCTGGATCAAGGCCTTGAAGAGCCATAAAGATTTCTTCTGCGATTTCAAAATCTTCATTTTTTACTTTGAGAATTGCTGCTTCTGAAAGTTCCTTTTTAATGTTAGGACGGGCCTTTGTAATAATTGATCTGTAGTACTGAGTGTGCTGGTTATGTTTATCATATGCAAGGACAGTAAGAATTCCTGCAAGAATCTGTTCTTGAGTAAGTTCTTCAGGATTAAACTGGCCTGGAGCGTCTGAGTCTTTTTTCTGAACCGGCAAAGGAATTGTAACATCAATTGGGAAAGATTCCTTTGAGAGTTCGAAGCCTTCTGGCAAATTGATAAAATAAACTGATTCAAGAGGACTGTTTGCTTTCATAGATATTCCTGTATTGTGAAAAATTAATATATGAGTAATTTACAAATTTAAAGTGAATTTTGCAAGAATGTTCAGGCTTGAACAGTTTCTTCTTTTGGTTCAACTTCTGTTTCTTGTGCTGAAACTTCGCTGGAAACTGGCTGTGTAGCTGGCTCTGCAGGTGATGTGCTCTCTGTCTGAGAAGAGGCTTCAGGCTGTGAACCAGTATTTGAAGGAGTTGAACTTCCTTCTTCCTGTGCAGCTGGTTTCTGAGTGCTACTATTTTCCTGCTGCTGCTGAACAGTATTAAGGATTGTTTTTCTCATTGATGTGAGGTAAGTATTAATTCTAATTCTGTATGAAGTAGGAACTGCAGCTTCATCAAACTGAAGACAAGCATAAATAATTTCAGGTCTACCTTCAACAGGGCTTGTTTTTACAACATGTCCCGCAAGCTGAATTATTTCATCAGGCTCATCAAAGTGAATGCGAAGAATTGTTTCCTTTCCTTGAATAAATTTTTCAATACCTAAAAGAATAACTTTGGCACCAGAGAAAGAAATATCACGAAGAATACAACGGCGTGGAACATTCTGGATGAAGATAATAGTTTCATCCCTTGTCATATTCATACGGCGTTTTGCATCATCAGTAATAATAATACGTTCATCTTTACGCCGGATTGCATTGGAGTTTGCTTCAAGCATAGATCCAATCTTTTCAATCAAGTCATCAGGTGGACGCTGTGTAAATGTAAGTGTAATAACAGCCAGTTCTGTTGAATTCATATATGGACTGATATCTGTAATGCGTCCTGTTACAAAGAAACTGATTGGCTGGTCATGTTGCTGGATAAAATAAAAACGTAAAGATACTGGAGGTGGGTCCTTTTTTGCCATTGCTGCATAGGCACCACCTTTAGTTCCTACAATAATTCTTGCTATCTGGAATGAAGTGGAATTTATGATACAAGGCCACTGAGCACCATTGCATTTTACATAAATTTGGCGAGGGTCAACAGCCAAAGTGCGTAATACTTCTTTTGTATATGTCACTTCTTTGTCGCGGTAAAAGTCATAGTAATTCTGTAACTGCTGGCTTGTAATAATTCCCATATATTTATTCTAAATTATCCTTGTATATTTGTCAAATTGTGTTTTTACTTTGATGTAAAGCAAAGAAATGCAGGTAAAATTGGATTTTTTGGATATTTTAGAACATTCCTTCTGTTAATATAGAGGCTTGTAGAAGAACCTCCATCAAACTGCATGGCGTTCCAGCATCCTAAATTCTGCAAAACAGACCCGCTTTGATTGAAGCTTAAGCCCATACTCTGGGATTTTACTTCACCTTCTGCGACAAGAATATAGAAAGTATTACCGTCTTTAGAAAGACCACAAGCTGTTCGTGAATCCTGATTGTCAATAAAATCAAGCTGACGGCCATCTTTTAAAATCTGCCAGAATCCACCCTGGATGGAAAGGATTGTTTCTTCTTTTTCTGGTTCAGGAATAAAACCCTGGCTCTGAACAATTTTTGCAGAATATGAATTTTCTGTCTTATAGATGGCTAAGGCACAATATTTGGGATTTGGAGAGGAATATTTAAGGTTGTATGTTTGAAGAATGCCTACAGGTACTCTAAATGAAATAGAGTTGCTTCTGTATGCAAATGGTGTGGTGTTGATTACAATATCGTTGTTTTCTGCTAGTTTTGAGGCAGATATTGCTGGATAAAGTGGTCCGCTATGAGCTTGGGGAAAAGGATTGATTTTAAGGTTTGGGCTTTTAAGGTCAATCTTAACAGCATGACAGATTGCCTTTGGTTCTTCAATGAAGAAATCAAAGGTATCTGCATAACTGTTTAGTTTTAACCAGCTTGCTTCTACCTGTTCTGGTGTTTTGAAAGTATTTTCTTTTTCTATGCTGACAGTACTTACGCAGGATGAAAGGTATAAAACAAAGAAAACTGCAAAAACAAGGTAGAAGCGCTTTAACATTATTTAATGGAATCCTTTAAGATTAATGCATTCTTTTTAATAATGTCTGTTTTGCTGCCTTTGTAGATAAGGCCGAAAACTGTAATAGAATCATCTTTAACATCAGGAAGGAAAATTGCAGTTTTCTGATCCTGTTCGTAAGGCTCACCATTAAAAGGAATTGTTCCGGCCTTTACTTCTTCGTAGCTGTCAAGAATTGTTTTTACACAATCTTCATGAGGCTTGTAGTCTTTTGAAATTGCAAGAATTGCATTGTCATTTGAGTTTTTCAATGTGTTGACTGTAAGCTGCTGAATCTCAATTCTAATGCCCTTTGCTTCATCTGGTCTGTATCCGATACCACATTCAATTTCTGTTTCTTTATTTACAACAAAAATATCTTCCGGGCATGTAATATTCATAGGTCCGATAGAAATTGTTGTCTTATTGTCAGCTACTGTAATTGCAGCATTTTTTAAAGGTGCATGGCGAGGATAAACATCTTCTGGAATTGAAAGATATTCCTGCCATTCTTTTTCAGTTCCTGTATAGTTTGCAATTACGAAATCAGAAAGGAATTCAAAATCGTAGTTTACGCCATTAAGAATTGTTGATGTATCACGCATTGAAGTAAGATTGAAAATTCCATCTGGGAGTGGAAGAGCATAATTGAAAACGATTCCGTCTGCAAAAGGAATATTGTAAGCAGAAATGAGCCATGTGCGTCCAACATTATCTGTGTGTGTTGCCTTGTAAACAGGTTCGTTATACGAAGTGATGGTAATTTTTTCAGCACCGATATTTCGGGTAAGTACAAAGATTTTAGCAAGTGTATCCATCATAAGCTTTGGATTTTCGATATATTGCTGAACTGATACATTGTCAGGCTTTTTGAGATATGTCATGAGAAGACCCATCATCATACCTGCTTCCAGCTTACCATTGTTTTCAATTTTTAATGTTGATATTTCCTGAGGTGAATAGCAAACCCATTTTCCTTTGTTCGATAAACTTATTATGTTAGGGAAAGAAGGTGTGTACTTTGTATTGAGAAGTTCATGTCCAGGATCTTTTACAGTAAAGCTTTCTTTTCCAGTAAAAAGATAATCTGCAGTAAGCTGCTGTACAAGGTTTTCTGTGTCCTTTCGATATGCTTCATAACATTCATCTCTGACAGTTTCTAATGGCTGAGGCAAATCCATTTCAAAATCAAAAGTATGATAGAAACGTTCTGTCATAATATTGGGAATGTTATAATAACATTCTGCATGAAGTTCACCTTTGTTCTCTGCCACATTTTTTACTTCTGTAATTGGAAGGGCATAGTTAAGGTTTTCAGAGGAATTTTTCATTGCAACGATACCGATTACTTTACCCTGTGGTGTAACAAGTGGTCCGCCAGAGTTTCCTGGACTTGCTGCTGCTGAGAATCTGAGCCACTGCCATGCACCGTTTCTGTTTTCTGGTGTGGTACTTGTAAGAAGACCGTTTCTCATTACAATTCCTTCACCTTGTGCATTACCTACTGCAAATACTGAAGAATTTATTTTAGGATTTGATTCAATCTGAAGACCCTTTGAATTTTTTTTATCAAAGCCTTCTACATCAAAAACAACAAAGTCCCGGTCTCCTGCAAATTTAATTACATTACCGATTTTGTAAACTGCACCATCACTTGAACGAATAAAGTATTTTGTTAACAGACTTGTATGAGGAATGTTAAGAACATGAGCAGCTGTATAAAAATGACCATCAGTTAAAAGAAATGCAGTTCCGATAGAATCATATTTATCCATACGGATATGGTATGGAAGTCTGTCTAAAGGAAGTTCTCTTTCATATGTAAGAGGGTCTTCCTGAAGTTTTTCTACAATGACTTCAAATACATTCTGCTGTAGTTTTTCAACAATTTTAGGTTTTAAAACTTCCTGTGCGAATAACGAAATTCCACAGAAAATAGAAACTAAAGCAGTCGCGAAAAGGGTAAAAGCTTTTTTCATTTGTTTCCTCTTTTTTTATATGTTTATTTATATTTAAAATATATAACAGATTTAAAAAAAATGAAAAGAGTATTTGTTACAAATTATATAGGAAGAAAAAATTATTTATTGATAAAGCGCTGGGCAGGTGTTACAACCCACATTGCTTTTAATTCTTTGTCGCCTGTATTGATAATTACATGAGGGGCATTGGCACTAAATGATACGCTGTCACCTTCATTTAATTCATAAACAAAGTTTTCGTAGTGAAGTTCACACTTTCCGCTTAATACAAGACCCATTTCCCGACCCATATGGCCATAAGAACCTTTGTGGGTTTTTTCGCCTGCAGGAATTGTAATAAAATATGCTTCGAGAGTGCTGTTTCCATCTGAGTCGTCTGGTTTTACAACTTCTTCAAACGAAATAGAATCCTCTGTAGATATACGCCGTTCATCTTTTCTGATTATCTGAACAGGATGCTTTCTGCGGTATTCTTCAAAAAGATATTCAAGATTTATGTCAAGAACATCGGCAAGGGCAAGAAGTGTATCAATTGCAGGGCTAACACGATTTCGTTCAATTTGAGAAACAAGACTTTCTGAAACACCAGCCTGGGTTGCTACAACCTTTAATGTGTAGCCTTTGCGTTCACGAACAGTTCTTAATTTTTCACCAAAGTGATATGGAACACGTTTGTCCTGTGACTCATTTTCCTGGGAGATATCTTCGTTTGGTAAATCATTTTGCGAAACTGTCATTATTCTGCTTCTCCTTTTCCTGTTCCATTACAAATTGGATAAAATAGTCTTCGATAGTTTTGTGTGGTCCTGGTAAATGCATTCTTTCTCGAACGCGGGCATTATCGCGTCGTACTGTATAAAGAGAATAGAAGTCGCGATAGTCCAAGCCAGCATCGGCTTTTATATGAACTCCAAGGAAGTTGGAAACTTCATCTCGTCCAATTGCTGGAATACCTTTTGTTCTAAGAATCTCTTTAAGCTGGAGAATCTGTTCATGTGAAATTCCGAACAGAAATTCTTCCATGGCCTGTGAAACACCGGCATCTCCAAGTTTAGCTTTCATGAAGGTTGTCCATTGGTCATCAAGCTGCATAGAGAGCATTAAAAGTTCACTTGTTCCCATCATTGTTCCGAAGGCTGGGGCAAGCTTACGACGTGCGGTCCAGATCTTTAAAAGTGTTGGTGCAATATCTGAAACATTCTGGTCTGTGCGATGTTCCCACAGAAGCAGAAGTCTCATTGCAAGTTCCTGCTTAAACTCTAAAGGAATTGCCGGGTCGTGCAAAAGATTTAAGTAAACATCTTCTGCAAGAAGTGAACACATTAAAGTGATTGTTTCCTGCTGAAGTTCCTGCCATACTGCGTCAGGCTGTTTAATACTTTTTGCAAATTTATATAGTGATGAAAATGTGTGAATTTTAGCAACAAGAAAGCCTTTTCCTAATGTGGCCTTTGATGGAAGCTGTAAAGTAATGTCTCCTTCTGGCTGGTGCTTAATAAGGGAATCAATTAATGACTGTGGAGTGCGTTCGCCGCCAGAAAGGTTGTGACGTTCAAGAAGAGATGGAAAGTTCGCAATACTTTCTGCTAGTTTCTGAAGGTCACGCATTCGTTCTTCAAATACTTCATATTTTACAGGATCCACAGTTTTAGCAACAGAAATAATGTGATCATACATTTCTTTCTGATGAGGCGATAATGCTTCGATTTCGGCATCCTGATCGTTAATTTCTTCAGGCTTGTCGAAAAAGTCATTCAAATCGACTGAGACAAATTCTTCTGTTGAGGTATTTTTTATTCCTTCCACCTTATTAATTATAACACAAGTTTCTATACATTTCCACCGATAAATTATATATGAGCAAAATTGTCAGAAAAACAGTTTTTTTAATGTTTATTTTAGAGCTTTGTTTCTCATTTTCACTGTTCTGTCAGGAAGTAAACAGTCTGCTTGTTTCTTCGTCAGATATAAAACTTGTGGAAGAAGTAGATTCCAGTGGTGAAACTAAGGGATATCACCTGTTTGTTAAGAAGAAGCCTGGTATTGAATCAATTATGCTCACGGAAACAACTAAAGATCCATTGGGGCAGGAGCCTAATTATGCCTACCGTGCAACTGAATATAATAGAATAAACGGAGATGAAATCAGAATGCTCAATGGAGAACGCCTTGATTCCCCTCAGGCGAAATATTCTCTTGTAGATTCTACTGTTGAAAAAAACAAATATTTTGATCAGTGTTTCCACATATTTATTCCAAAGCAGATGGTGTTCGGTTATCCATGGAGCCGTAATGGAACAGTAACAATCGGTAAGGGAACTTTCATTAATATCCGCTCGTTTGAAAAAAAATATTGTGATTATACCGGCCAATATTTTGACAACCCGTATATGTTTAATCTTGAAATCAAAAAGCGGGCAAAAAAAGAAGAACCTGTTGTTGAATTAACTGATGATTACAATCCGATGGCGGCTCAGACCTTTGATGAACTTTCTGATTTTATGATTTATTCAAAAGGTCCTGAAACAATAGTTGAAGATATAATGGAAGTTGTAAAACGAATAGATCCTGAAAAATCAAATGATATGGTTTTTGCTATCGATGCAACCGGCAGTATGAAGGATGATATTCAAAAGCTTAAGGAACAGTGGCTTCCCGCACTTGAAGAGGGCTTAAAAGAATTCTCTGATGTAAGAATAGGGCTTGTTTTCTATCGCGATTATGGAGATAGCTTCAATTATCGGGGCCTTCCGGTAAAGTGTTATGATTTTACAACAGATTATGGAGCATTTGTAAGAAATGTTCGTTCCATGAAAATTGCGGGTAATGAAGGTGGAGATATTCCTGAAGCTGTTTATGAAGCTTTATATGCATCCATGGATTATCTTGGATGGCGCGAAGAAGCTGCAAAAACTGTAATTCTTATTGGAGATGCAGAACCTCATCCTGCACCTCGTAAAACAAAAAAATACAGCCGCGAACTTATTGAACAGATGTCAAAGGAAAGAAGCATTTCAATTAATGCTATTATTACACCTGATAATAAAGTTGAACGCGGCCGCTAACAAACGGAATAAATCTCTGTTTAACTTTGTTTTTATTCTGAAGTTTGTGATTTCTTTGCTTTTTTATCCAGCTTTTCCTGTTCTGCAGTTTCGATTGCAATGATTTTCTGGAGCTGGAGAGAAGCAAGTTTTTTGAACTTTGGTTGTACAAGATACATTGCATCAGGTCTATTGTAGATTTCAAGTATCTCGTTGAACATTGTTTTTGCCATCTGATATTTTTCCTGTTTCAGGAAAGATGTAGCAAGTTCATAGCGTGCCTCAACATAGCATTTTAAATCTGAACCATAAGTATCAATACATGCAATAAAATATTTGTCTGCTAATTTGTAATTTCCATTTGCAACTGCATCCTGTCCTCTCTGAAGCATTTGAGGAAATGTAAGATCAGAAGAAATTTCAACATCATTTGTTTTGCAGGAAACAAAAACACATAAGCATGCAATAAAAGCTGAAATAATAATGAATCTGAAATTTAATTTTTTCATACAGAAATAGTATCAAAACTTTTGTGAAACAACAAGTCTGTTTTTACCGTTCTGTTTTCCGATTAAAAGATTGCTGTCTGCATCATTGAGAATATCAAATGCAGATGGTAAATGTCTTGAAGAACTCATTCCATAGGTTGCAGATACATGAATGATCTGACCATTGTAGATAAATGGTGAAAGAGAAAGTAACTCTCTTATTGTATCAAGCTCAAAAACTGTTTCGGAGCTGAGGCGAGGAAAAATAATTACAAATTCTTCACCACCCCAGCGGGCAATTTTAATCTGTGGATCTAGTTTTTTTCTTAATTCCTGTGTGTAGCTTTTAAGAATAAAATCACCGCAGTCGTGTCCATAAATGTCGTTTATGTTTTTGAAATCATCAATATCAAGAATTGCAATTGCGTAATCAATATTTTCATTCATTTTACGGGATTCGCAGCTGGAAAAATGAGATACAGCCAGATAGCGGTTCATGAGGCCTGTAAGAATATCATGGCATGTAATATATTCAAGCTTTTTTTGAGCAGCCTCATTTTTCAAGTACATCTTTTTTAATGTAAGACCGCTATTGAACGAAATGACTGTCAATTGAATAAAGGTAATGAGTATATTGGAATAAACTTCAGTTTTTGCAAATAAGAGCTGGGCTGGGTTTAATTCTGAAACTGGAACATGTATTTTGAATTTGAAATAAAAGGTATGAACTATAGTTAAAGAAATCAGAATAAGAGATATTCCAAATAATACTTTGTTTTTCTTGGTGTTTGTATTGAAGAGGTAAGAAACAATAAAAAATGAAATAAGAAGAATTTCATATTTTGGGTCACACTTGGTAAAAACGATGGAATAGGAAATTCGCAAACATGATTCAAGAATATAGCAAAGGTATAGAATGAAGATATTTCTTTTTTTTAAGATTGTTGTTAATACAGCATAGAATAATGCAGAACAGAAACCCCATATTATAACTGGTTTGAATAGTATGTCGAAATTAAAAAGTAGAATTACACTTTTAATCAGAAGTAACAGTCCTGTTGTGTAACAGATAAATGGAAAAGGATTAGATAAGATGCGCAATGTGGAAAATTTTGTTTTCATTATTCTGCGGCTCCTGACACAACACGGTTTTTACCGGTTTGTTTTCCTTTCATAAGATTTTTATCTGCTTCAATAAGCATCTTTGAAAAATTAAAGGATTTATCTGGATGTGATAAGCCTAATGTGATTGTTAGCTTGATTGCTTTGTTAAAATATCTGAATGAATAATCCTGTACGCGACTTCTGATTGTCTCAAGAGCTTCCTCTGCGATTTCTGTATTTCCCACAAAGATGATAAGAAATTCCTCTCCACCCCATCTTGCAAAAATTGTATTTTCTGGAAGGGATCTTAAAATAAGTGATGATAGCAATTTTAATACTGCGTCTCCACAGTCATGACCAAAGCGGTCATTAATTTTTTTGAAGTCGTCGATGTCGAAAATACATACCGAAAAAAGAATGTTCGTATATTCACTTTTTGTTGTATAGTTTGAAATAATTTCAGATGCCCGACGTCTGTTATAAATTTTTGTTAATGCGTCATGGGTCGCAGAATAATTTAGGAAGTTAGTTTTAACTTTTGTTTTTTCTCTGAATCTGAAAAATTTTGTACGGATTACATAAGCGATATAAATGATTGTTATAATACTTGTTCCGGCAATTACGCTGTAGTGAATCAAATAAAAATCATTTGTAAATGGAGTTACATTTGTTGTGACTTTAAAGTCAAATGTCTGAATTGATAAAATGAGAATTAAAGTCAGGGTTGCAGGAAACAATGTGTATTTAGCAGTTCGCCTTGATATTATGGAAATCATGAACAGGTAGGCAAGAAGTGTGAGCGTAAGAATGTACGAGCCTGCATCGCTTCCGTGCAAAATAAGAGTTAAAATCGAATATGCAATTGTTTCAATATAGCATAATGTAAAAAGGAAGATAGCAGGAATTGCACTTGAAAGGATAATTGCAATTATATAAAGAACGGCTACAGTAATGTGGTAGCAGCTTAATGTATCAAATTTCTGTGAAAAACACAGTGGTGCCAGAATAATGTGCATAGCACAAATCAAGGAACATAGGACACATGTATCTTTCTTTATGAGTAAATATTGTATTTTGCGTATGAAATTTGGCATTTAATAATATTATAATTTATATAGAAAAATTCCTCAATAATAAATAAATTGCAATTAACTTGCAAATTCATATTGCAAATAAATTGCAATTTCATATAATAAAAAGAATGAGACCATTAGAATATAAAACAAAAGTTGGTGAAGAAATTCTTTCGTTCCTTGAATCAAAAAAAGATACAGCAGTAAGTGTAATGGATATTTGTGATGAAATGGAACGACGCAATGTAAAATCCAATATAACTACTATATATCGTCAACTTGATAAACTGGTAACAGCAAAAAAGGTTATCGTTCATTCTGCAAAAGATGGAAAAAAAGGACTTTACCAATATATTGCCGGTGAAGAGGAATGTCTTTCTCATCTTCATATTCAATGTACAGGTTGTGCAAAAATCATTCATCTTGACTGTGGGGAATCTAAAGAATTTACTGATCATATTTCTCATGAACACGGAATCATTCTTGATTTTTCAAAAACCGTAATCTATGGTCTTTGTGAAAAATGTGCAAAGAAACAGGCTGTGTGAGGTTGTTGTGAAAATTTTTTCTAAATTATTTTCTGTATGTGCATTGCTTACTTTTCTGGGAATTTTTACAGCCTGCAAAGGTGAAGGAAAATCTGAAGCTGCAGGTAAAGGAAAAATCAAAATTGTAGTAACAACATTTCCTGTGTATGACTGGGTATGTGATATTGTAAAAGACAAAGCAGATGTTGAACTTCTTATTAATTCAGGGGCTGATCTTCACAGCTGGAATCCCTCTGCGAAAGATATTATAAAAGTTACCGGTAAGGATACTGATCTTTTTGTTTACATTGGTGGTGAGTCAGATTTTTGGGTAAGTAAATTAATTCCACAAATGGAAGCGAATGGAGTTCAATATTTTTCGATTATGAAAAATAATGTAGAACTTCTTGAACCAATGGAAGAACATGATCATAATCATGAAGAAAGCGAAGGTGAGGAATCTGAAGATTTTAATCCTGATGAATATGATGAACATATTTGGCTTTCATTAAAGCGTGTGCCTCTGTTTATTGAATCCATTGCAGAAAAGATTTCTGAAGTTGATGAAGAAAATTCTGATTTTTATTTAATGAATGCAAAACTTATTGCTTCGGAAAAAAATGCTTTATATGAACAGTATTGTTCAGAAATAGAAAAGTGTACTAATAAAACAATTGTTCTCGCAGACAGAAATCCATTTGTATATCTATCATGTGATTTGGGACTTGAAATTTATGCAGCTTTTCATGGATGTTCCGCAGATACAGAAGCATCATTTGATGTAGTGCTTGAGCTTGTAAAAATTATCGAAGAAAAAAATCTTTCGGCTGTTGCATGCTGTGATATAAAAAACCGTTTGTCTGAAACTGTTAATAATGCCGTAAAGTCCCGTGATCTTAATGTTGTTGTTCTTGATTCAATGCAGGGAAAAATTCAGGATAAGCAGACATATGATTCTATCATGACAGAAAATCTGAAAAAAATAAAATTAGCTCTTGAATCAGAATAATTTTTATTATTCGGTATTTTTCATGGTATAATAGAAATGCTAGTTTTTTTATCACGGAGTATTAGATTATGCCAAAGTTTAAGAAAATTTTTGAAGTTCCATTAGTGCTTAGAATTGCTATAGGTCTTGCACTTGGAATTGTTCTCGGCCTTTTATGTCCTAAGGCCACATTTATTGCAGGCCTTGGAAAGCTTTTTATCAGTGCATTAAAAGCTGTTGCACCTATTCTTGTATTCTTTCTTGTTATCAGCTCTCTCTCAACTGCAGGAAAAAATCTTGGTGCAAGATTTAGAAATGTTGTAGCACTTTATCTTGTTTCTACATTGATTGCAGCAATTGTTGCAGTTGGGGCAAGTTATCTTTTTCCTGTTAAGGTTGCTCTGGTAAATGCAGCAGAAAATTCTGCGCCAGGATCTTTGTCTGAAGTTTTTGGAACATTGCTTAACAATATGGTAATGAATCCAATCAGTGCTTTGATTAATGGGAACTATGTTGGTATTTTGTTCTGGGCAATTCTTGTAGGACTTTCGGTAAGAAAATTTACTGATGATAATACAAAAGCTGTTCTTTGTGATATCTCAAATGCCATTTCTATGATTATTTCATGGATTATTCAGGCAGCTCCTTTTGGTATTCTTGGTATTGCATTTGAAACTGTAAGCCAGAATGGTATCGGTATTTTTACTTCTTATGGAAAATTGATTGCAGTTCTTTTAGGCTGTATGTTCTTTCAGGCTTTGATAATGAATCCGATTATTGTTGGAATTTGTCTTAAGAAAAATCCATATCCTTTAGTTTTCAAATGTCTTCGTGAATCAGCAATTACCGCATTCTTTACAAGAAGTTCAGCTGCAAATATTCCTATCAATATGGCATTGTGTGAAAAGCTGGAGCTTGATAAAGACTTCTATTCTGTTTCAATTCCACTTGGGGCAACAATCAATATGGATGGGGCTGCAATTACTATTACAGTAATGTCTCTTGCGGCTGCATATTCAACTGGTATTCAGGTAAATATTGTAATGGCCATGCTTTTAAGCTTTGTTGCTACACTTGGAGCCTGTGGTGCTTCTGGAGTTGCAGGCGGTTCTTTGCTTTTGATTCCCATGGCATGCTCAATGCTTGGAGTTGCTCCTGATGCTGCCATGCAGATGGTAAGTATTGGTTTTATTATCGGAATTATTCAGGACTCGGTAGAAACTGCATTGAACTCTTCAAGTGATGTTTTAATTACTGCCACTGCTGATTATATGGAAAAACGAAAGCAGCAGGAATAAACAGGTGGTCATTATTGTTATAAATAAAATAAATTGTTATAATATTTCACTATATTATAAGGAAAAATTATGGCTATTGATAAATACGAAATCGTAATCGGATGTGAAATTCATACTCAGCTTTTGACAAAGACTAAGGCTTTCTGTGCATGTGAAAACCGTTATGGTGGAATGCCTGATACCCGCGTTTGTCCTGTATGTCTTGGACTTCCTGGGGCAATGCCACGTGTAAGTAAAGGTTATGTTGAACTTGGTGCAGTTGCCGGACAGGCCTTAAACTGTAACATTGCACGTTTTACAAAATTTGACCGCAAGCATTATTTCTATCCTGACCTTGCAAAAGGTTATCAGATTACACAGTACGATATTCCACTTTGTACTGACGGCCATGTAGATCTTCCTTTTAAACATTATCCAAAAGATGAACAGCCAGGCGGAGAAAAATGCCGTTCTACAAACTTTAAAGGCGAAGACTGTATCGTAGAAACTGACGGTTCAAAATACCGTCGTGTACGCATTGAACGCATTCACCTTGAAGAGGACGTAGGTAAGTCACTCCACATCGAAGGAAAACATTCTTACATCGACTATAACCGTTGTGGTACACCATTAATCGAAATCGTAACAAAACCTGATATGACTTCTCCAGAAGAAGCAGCTCTCTTTATGCAGACAGTTCAGGAAATCCTCCGTTACGTAAAAGTAACAAAAGGAAATCTTGAAGAAGGTAACATGCGTTGCGACGCAAACATCAACCTTAATGTCTGGGAAGACGGAAAACTTTACCACACACCAATTTCTGAAATCAAAAACTTGAACTCATTCCGTTCAATTAAAGACGCATGTGCTTACGAAGCAAAACGTCAGCTTGATGAATTCATTAACGACCGTCAGGAATTTAATCCAGGCTTTAAAGTAACAATGGGTTGGGATGAAGTAAACGGAAAGACAGTTGTTCAGCGTACAAAGAACTCATTTGTTGACTACCGCTTTGTTGTTGAACCTGACATCAAGCCTTTCAGCGTAAGTGAAGAATTAATCAAGACAGCATTTGATAAAGTTGGTGAACTTCCAGAACAGAAGAGAAACCGTTACAAAAAAGAATTTGGTCTTTCTGACTTTGACGTTGAAACACTTACTTCTTACCGCGAACTTGCATTGTGGTTTGAAGAAGCTTCTTCAAAATCAAAAGCTCCAAAACGCGTTGCAAACCTCATTCTTTCTGAGCTTCTTGCAAAACTCAATGAAGAAAAGAAATCAATTACAGATATGGCATTAAGCCCTGCTCACATTGCAGAACTTGCAGATGCCCTTGAAGAAAAGAAGATTACTTCAAAGCAGGGAAAAGAAGTATTTGCAGAAATGCTTGTTTCAAACAAAATGCCTTCAGAAATTATAAAAGAAAAAGGCATGGAAGTTGTAAGCGATGCTGGTGCAATTGAAAAAATCGTTGACGAAGTAATTGCTGCAAATCCAAAGGCTGTTGCTGACTATAAATCTGGAAAGACAAATGTTGTTGGCTGGCTTATGGGGCAGGTAATGAAAGCTTCTCAGGGTAAGGCAAATCCTAGTCAAGCGACAAAGCTTGTTCAGGAAAAACTTTCAAGTTTATAAGATAAAGGAATTTCCTTGACCTCCCGATTTTAGGAGAGAATAAACCCGCAATTTGTTTTATTAATTTTCGCTGATTTTTGACACAAAGAAATCCTGTTAGTTTTTGATTTTATTTTTGAAAGTATAGAACTCTGGATTTTCAAGCTTCGATCTGATTATTTTTAAATCGGTATCTGTAGGACGGTAATATTTTTTATCGAGAATTCCATAATCTTTTTTTAGCTGAACAATTCGTAATACTGCATTGTCCAGTCTTGATTTTGAAAGCTTTCCTGAATTTAGAGCATCTTCAATTTCTGAATACATTTTTTCGATTCTTGCAAGATCACTTTGTTCGATGATTGAAATTGGATTACAGATCATGTCTGCGCCTGCATTTAGTGCTTCGATTACAGCCTGGCTTTCAGAAAAATTATTTGAGATTGCTTTCATATCCATGGCATCAGTACAGATTATGCCATTGTAATGAAGTTTCTCTCTGAGAATGCCTGTAAGAATTTTTTTTGAAAGAGTTGCAGGACGAATGATGGTGCGACCTGTTTTTTTTGCAGTAATTTTTGAGCTATCCAGACCTGGGTACTGGATATGAGCTGTCATTATTACAGGAATTCCTTCATCAATGACCATTTTGAAAGGAACCGCTTCAAGTTTCTGCCATTCTGATTTTGAACGTCTTACTAAAGGAAGTCCAACATGGCTGTCTACATCAGTGTCACCGTGACCTGGAAAATGTTTTGCACAGGAAATCAATTTGTTGTCTTTCATTCCTTTGTGAAGCTGGGAAGCAAACTCTCCTGCAGTTTCTGGATTGCTTGAGAAACTTCTGTTTCCGATTACAGGATTTGATGGATTTGAATCTACATCACAAACAGGTGCAAAGTTAAGATTGATTCCAAGTGCTTTTAACTGCATTGCAAGGTACTTTCCTTCAGCGTAGGCCAGTTCAGGTTTTTGGGTATTACCGATTGTTTTTGCAGGAGGAAAAGTTGCAGTCTGGAAAATTCTGTTTACGCGGCCGCCTTCCTGATCAACGCTTATGATCAAGGGAAGATCTGAATTTGATTTTGAAAGAAGCTGCATGTCAGAAATCATGAAGGCTGCATTGTTCAGATCAGAAAGATTTTCTGCAAAGAGGATAACGTTTCCGATGTGATAATTTTGAATGACTTTTTGTGCAGTTGTGTTTATATGAGTAAGTGGGGCGACTTTTACAATTTTTCCGGATGCATCTTCAAAGTCAGTAAGATTAGTTTTTGGTCCGGAATATTCAGAGGCTTTGCAGTAGCGGAAGTTGACCATAAGTACCTGACCGATTTTCTGTCGGGTGTTCATATTCTTTACAGTCTGAATTACATCAGAATCAAAATTTGTTTTTGCAATCTGGCCGGTTGATTTACACGAAAATAAAAGTATCGGAAGAATCAAGGCAATAATATAAAAATGTCGTTTCATAAAAATTCCGTGTGAATAAGATAATTATAATCAATATGTGCTATCAAAACCTTTTCTGCTAAAAAATGACATTCATAATACTTCCTTTTTTAGTCCAACACCCAACCAGCGTTACCATTTCCATTACGAAATTAAATGTTGCAATAGTTTCTTCACTTGGCATTGGAATAAAGCCTCCGTTTACCCATAGTTATATCTCCTTTTAAGTGTATTATAACATGAAAATGTGTAACATATATGATATAGGTATGAAAAATATTTTTTTTAGAGGGATGAATAAAATAGGAGTGCTAACTTAGTATTCAACTTTCAAAGATTCCACTCTGTAGGTTTCTTTGAATTTTTTTTCATCAGCGGCAGAACGTATGAGCATTACTTCGCTAAAGTGGCCGTTGGTTTTGTTTTTAAAGCCAGCGACTTTTTCTCCGGTGCAGATTGAAGAGCGGATTACGGCATACTGATGCTGTTTTAGCATGAAATAAGGATAAAGTCAGTGTTCTGTTGAACAATCGCTGCTATAATACAGAAAAGGAAAAGAAAGTAGAAGTGAAAAACTGCATTTTTTATTCCGCAAAAATGAAAAATAATTAAAATTGCGGAATAGAATTTAATTTTCATTCCGCAAAATCAAAAAATTCTTGAAAATGCGGAATGAAAAGTGTATAATGCTCCTATGAAAGTATTGGAAAGACAGGATTTTCTGCAAAAACTTATTAATACAATTTACACTCCCGACATAAAAGTCATAACAGGGATTCGGCGAAGCGGAAAAACTAAGCTTCTGGAGCTCTTTATTGAATATCTTAAAAATCAGTTTCCAGATGCAAATATCATTCACATCAATTATAACCTCTTTCAATTTTCAACTCTGAAAAATGCCGCTGCTTTGAATGAATATGTTGAAAATCTTTATGCTCCAAACAAGGAAAATTTTCTTTTGGTAGATGAAGTCCAGCTCTGCAAGGATTTTGAACATGCGGTGAATTCTTTTCACGCTTCAGAAAAATATCACATATATCTGACAGGCTCCAATGCCTTTTTGCTTTCAAATGATTTGGCCACACTGTTCACCGGCAGAACTTTTTCAATAGAGGTTTTTCCTTTCAGCTTTAAGGAGTTTGTTGCCTATTTTGACTGCAAGGATTTGCAGCAGGCCTTTGACCGTTTTGTAATGGAAGGCGGAATGTCGGGTTCTTATCTGTATGATTCTCTTGATGATAAATATAATTATTTGAATGAAGTTTTTGAAACTTTGATTGTCCGTGATATTCAGCAAAAATACAAAATAAAAAATCTTCCCCTCCTGGACATGCTGAATGATTTTCTTGTTGATAACATTTCCTCTGAAATTTCTGCAAGAAGCCTTGCAAAAACTTTGACTTCAAAAGGCAGCAAAGTTGATGATAAAACGGTTTCTTCCTATGTAAAATATCTTTGTGCCTCTTTCGCCTTTTACAAAATCCGACGCTACAATATAAAAGGAAAAAAATATCTTGCAAGTCAGGACAAGTATTATCTTGCTGACCATTCTTTTAAATATGCAAAACTCGGAACTAAAAACTTGGACTATGGGCGGATTTACGAAAACATAGTCTGCATAGAACTTTTACGCAGAGGCTATGAAGTTTACACGGGAGTGCTTTACCAAAAAGAAATTGATTTTGTGGCCGTAAAAAGAAATGAGAAAATCTACATTCAGGTGAGCGACGACATTTCCCGGGCGGACACAATGGAAAGGGAAGGTTCCCCTCTTTTGAGCATAAAAGATGCTTATCCAAAAATGATTATTGCACGGACAAAACACCCGGCCTATCAATATGAAGGAATAGCGGTGTGGGATATTGCGGAATGGTTGATATGTTCTACTTAATATTACTTTTAAATTAAGCTATACTAATATAAATTTATTTTGGGATAATAACATTCTTTGTAGTAAAACAATTTATCAAATGAATCTTTGAAATGAAATAATTCATCGTCTTTTGCAAAAATACCGAAGGTCATGAATGTATAAAGCGTTCTTCTTCATATTTTCCTCCAATATTAAGAGTATAAATTATTGAATTCTTGAACAAATTTACAACTTAACCAGCATGTTTTTCAAGAGTCTTAAAGGAAAATTTGATGTATGAATTTCTTATTTCAAAGTTCATAAAGCAGATTGTAACCTTAGTTTCTTATAAAACCCTTATCCTGTTCAGGAATGTTATCGTCTGAAACAAAACGTTCAATTGTCATGTGCAGGTCGTATTTTTCGCGAAGCTCAGCAATTGTTTTCATCATTGGTGTGGCGTGATGCTGATCAATCGCTTGTTGATTTTTCCAGGAGTCGATTAAGAGGATGGTTTCGTTTGAGTCATCGCTGTCGGCGGTTTCGCCAAAAGGAAGGTAATACTCATAGCGAAGGTTTCCTTTTTCTGCGCGGATTTTTTCAACAGTTCCGCTGGAA